>NZ_VWWH01000050.1:0-53703 GCF_011753045.1 Burkholderia sp. Ap-955 | reverse complement strand
CGCGCGGTGGCCGAACGCGCGGGCGTGCCGCGCATCGCGCTCGCGGACGTCGCCGCGCTCGACGCGCCGGGCCGCACGCTGTACCGCTTCGACGTGCGCACGCCGGAGGAATACGAAGCCGGCCACCTGCCGGGCTTTTTGAGCACGCCGGGCGGCCAGCTCGTGCAGGAGACCGACCATCACGCGGCCGTGCGCGGCGCGCGGATCGTGCTCGCCGACGACGACGGCGTGCGCGCCGACATGACCGCGTCGTGGCTCGCGCAGATGGGCTGGGACGTGCGGGTAGTCGAACCGGAGGACGGCACGGCGCAGTTCGGCGAGCGCGGCCAGCCGCCGCGCGACGTGCCGGCGACGCCGAGCGTGAAGGACATCTCGCCCGCGACGCTCGCGGGCTGGCTGAAGGAGGCCGCGCCCGGCGAGCTGGCGATCGTCGACGTGACGGCCAGCGCGAACTACGTGAAGCGGCATATCCCGGGCGCGTGGTTCGCGGTGCGTGCGCAGTTGCGTGATGCGTTCGCGGCGATTCCGCCCGCGCAGCGCTATGTGTTCACGTGCGGATCGAGCCTGCTGGCGCGGTTCGCGGCGGACGACGCCCGCGCGCTGCTGCCGGCTTCGGCCGACATCTCGGTGCTCACCGGCGGCACGGCCGCATGGATCGACGCCGGGCTGCCGCTCGAAAGCGGTGAGACGCATCTGGCCTCACCGCGCGTCGACCGGTACCGGCGCCCGTACGAAGGCACCGACAACGCGGCGGCCGCGATGCAGGCGTATCTCGACTGGGAGTACGGACTGGTCGATCAGTTGAAGCGGGACGGCACGCATCACTTCAACGTGATCTGAGCGATGCGCTGCAACCGGGCGCGGCGCGTCGTGTGTCGCGCCCGGTCAACGCGCAGGTCAGCGCTTGAACGTATCGACCGCCGTGCGGCCGACGGCCGGATCGTCGGTGAAGAAGCCGTCGATGCCCGCGCGCAGGTATGCCTGGATCTCGCGCACCGAGCCGGCCGTGTTGCGCGTGGCCGCCGTGCCGCCGTCCTTCAACGACGCGGGCAGGAAGTTGTTTTCCGGGCGGAACGTGTACGGATGCACGACGAGGCCGGCCTCGTGCGCGTAGCGCACGTACGGCGTCGGCTGCTGCAGCGTGCCGTCCGCGGCGACCGCGATGATCGACGTCTTGTACGGGCCGACGCCGTTCGCATAGGTCGCGATCTCGCGCATGCCGTCACGCGTCGACAGGTCGCCGTAGGTGCGCTTGTCGTTCGCCTTCACGAAGTCGTACGGGCGCTGGCCGGCTTCGTCCATCAGCTGCACGAGCTTCCAGTTCGGCTGGCTCGACTTGATCCGGTTGCGGATCGTCTTCAGGTTCGCGACCTCGAACGACTGGATGTAGACGGTCGCCGTGCGCGCCGTGTACGCGTCCTTCAGCAGCGCATCGACGAGACGGTCCTCGAGCGGCAGGCCGATCGACTGGAAGTAGGTCGGATGCTTGGTTTCCGGATACAGGTGGATCGTGCGGCCGGTCTGCGCGGACATCTGCTTCGCGAGCGCGACGATCTCGTCGAACGTCGGGATCTCGAACTGGTCGTTGTACGCGGTGTTTGCGGGGCGCACCTGCGGAATGCGCTCACGGGCGCGCAGCGTCTTCAGCTCGGCGAGCGTGAAATCCTCGGTGAACCAGCCCGTCAGCTCCGCGCCGTCGATCGTCTTGGTCGCCTTGCGGCTCGCGAACTGCGGCAGCGTCGACACGTTCGTCGTGCCCGAGATCTCGTTCTCGTGACGCGCGACGAGCACCCCGTCGCGGGTCGACACGAGGTCGGGCTCGATCACGTCCGCGCCGTCCTCGACCGCCTTGCGGTACGACGCGAGCGTGTGTTCGGGGCGCAGCGCGCTCGCGCCGCGATGGCCGACTACCTGGACCTTCGCGGAAATCGGCTGGGTGGGATCGGACGTGACGTCGTCGTCGCCGCCGCACGCGGCGAGCAGGAACGCGGCGGCACAGGCGAACGGGACGTAGCGCAGGGAGGTCGGGCGCTTGAAGAGCATGGCGATGAACCTTCGAAACGAGAGTCGGAAAGGGGGGCGATCGATCCGGCGGTGCGGCCGGCGCGGCGTGTCGCACGGAGTCGAATGGGACGCGATCGTCGCACCGAATAATTACATATGTATTACTTGTGCCTTTCCGTTCTCTATTTTTAGGGTGCAATGCCCGCGGCAGGGCGGTTGACCGCGACCTGGCGTGACGCGCATTCCGGCCGTCTCGGGCAGGCTGGCCGCCGGATGCACTAAACTTGCGGGAATTTTGCATCGCCGCGCCGGGGCCGACGCCCGCCTGGCGCGACGATGCGGCGACTCGCGGGCCGGCGCGGGCGCCCGGCGCCCATGTGCGTCCGGGGCCCGCGCCGGCCGATTTTTCCCGACCCATGACGACTCGAACCGATTCCGCTTTCCTGCTCGGCGACCTGCTGAAGAACGTTTCCCGCTCCTTCTACCTGACGCTGCGCGTGCTGCCCGACGGCATGCGCGACCCGGTCGGCCTCGCGTACCTGCTCGCGCGCGCGGCCGACACGATCGCCGATACGGCGCTCGTCGCACCGGATCGCCGGGCGGCGTTGCTGACCGACCTGCGCGACGAGGTCGAGCGGCTCGGCGACGGCGTTGCGCTGTCGCGCGCGCTCGAGGACGTGACGCGGATGCAGACCGATTCGCACGAACACGTGCTGCTCGGCTCGATGGAGCCGATGCTCGCGCTGCTGCGCACGCAGCCGGACGCCGACCGCGCATCGATCCGCAAGGTCGTCGCGACGCTGACGGCGGGGATGGTATTCGACCTGCGCACGTTCCCCGACGAGCAGTCGGGGCGCGTCGTGTCGTTGCCGACGCGCGGCGAACTCGACCGCTACACGTATCTCGTGGCCGGCTGCGTGGGCGAGTTCTGGACCGACATGACGGGGATGCACACGCCGGCCGCGCACGGCTGGAACCTGCCGGACATGTGCGAGAAGGGCATCCGTTTCGGCAAGGCGCTGCAGATGACCAACATCCTGCGCGACTGCGGGAAGGACCTGCGCATCGGCCGGTGTTACCTGCCCGACGACGTGCTGGGTGCGCACGGGCTCGGCGTCGCCGACCTGATGGCGCCCGATGCGTCGGCGCGCGCGCGCGGCGTACTCGTCGACCTGCTGCGCGTGACGCTCGACCAGTATCGCGACGCGTGCCTGTACACGCTCGCGATCCCGCGCCGCTTCGTGCGGCTGCGGCTCGCGTGCCTGTGGCCGATCATGATCGGCCTCGAAACGCTCGAGCTGCTGGCCCGCAGCGATGCGTGGCTCGATCCGGCAAAGCCGGCCAAGGTGCCGAGAAAGCGCGTCTACCGGATCATGGCGTCGTCGCTCGCGCTGGTCGGCTCGAACACCGCGATTCGTGCGCGCCTGACTGCGCTCGCCGATGCCGTAAACGCGCATCTCGCGCAGCCGGCCACGCGCTGACTCGCACTGAACGATGCCGGCTCGACAGGTGCCGGCATCGCCCCTCGGCCCGCGTTCGCCGGGCCATCACCTTCCGTCCCTTCGCGCGTCGACTAAAAACGTTTTCATTATTTCGTGTCGCGAAACGTGGGTGTCATGAACGTCAGCGATCCTTCGCGGCGGCGTGAATCGTGGTGTCAGCTACGGTCGCGCATTTGTAAGACGTATGTTGCCGAAGGCATCTGACAACATCCGACGGTCGTGTTGCACCCGTAAAAATGTAAAGCTAGGGTTTTCACCGGGAAATGCCGGAAAAGCCCGCCGCGTAAGCGTTTTCAGGTGTTATGTAACTGCTTGGTGAACCCCTGCGTTGCGTCGATCATACGATGACCGACTGCACGTGTTGGGAAATAATCGGTAATCCGTCAGAATCCCGTCGGCATGTACTCGCACATGTGTCAGTCATAAAACCACACCAGAAAAGAAATCATTCTTTGAGGACGGAGAATCAATGAAAAAGCGCGTCGCTTTCGCCATGACGGCAGTCGGTCTCGCAGCCGCTACCGCCGCCCACGCCCAGAGCAGCGTGACCCTGTACGGTATCGTCGACAACGGTATCGCTTGGCAGAACAACTCGTCGGCAGTCGGTGCGACCACGGGTGGTCATTCGAAGGTGCAAATGTCCACCGGCGTGTGGGCAGGCAGCCGCTTCGGCCTGAAGGGCAGCGAAGATCTCGGCGGCGGCACGAAGGCGATTTTCCAGTTGGAAGCCGGCGTCAACACGGCTAACGGCTCGTCGCAGTGGACCAACGGCATCTTCACGCGTCAGGCGTGGGTTGGCCTGACCAACAGCACGTACGGTACGCTGACGGCCGGCCGCCAGTACACCGCGTACTACACGCTGCTGTCGCCGTACAGCCCGACGACCTGGCTGACCGGTTACTACGGCGCACACCCGGGCGATATCGACTCGCTGGATACCAGCTACCGCGCGAACAACTCGCTCGTCTACATGTCGCCGAAGTTCTACGGCTTCACGGTCGGCGGTTCGTACTCGTTCGGCGGCGTCGCAGGCGCGACGAACCGTGGCTCGACGTGGAGCGCGGCAATCCAGTACCTGAACGGCCCGGCAGGCATCGCGGTCGGCTATCAGAAGGTCAACAACGCAACGCTCGGCGGCGGCGTGTGGGGCGCGAACTCGACGGTCGAGAACGGCCTGACGGCATCGGGCGACGGCAACCAGCCGGCTGTTTCGTCGATCAACAACGGCTATGCCACGGCGCAATCGCAACAGCGTATCGCTGTGACGGCGGGCTACCAGTTCACGCCGGCATGGGACATTTCGGCATCGTACTCGAACGTCCAGTACACGCCGGGCACGGGTTCGGCGTTCCGCAACACGGCCATCTTCAACACGGCAGGCGCCGTGCTGCACTGGAAGGCAGCCGCTCAGTGGGACTTCGCAGCGGGCTACTCGTACACGGCAGCAACGCAGTCGAACGGCATCACCAGCTCGGCCAAGTACCACCAGGTCACGCTGTCGCAGTACTACAGCCTGTCGAAGCGCACGGGCCTGTACGCAGTTGAGGCTTACCAGCATTCGAGCGGCAACACGCTCAATGGCGGCAAGATCATCGCTGCAACGACGTCCATCGGCGACGGCGTGGGCGCAGGTTCGAAGCAGAACCAGATCGGCGTCGGCGTCGGCCTGATCCACCGCTTCTGATGTCGCGCGGCGCGCGAGCGCCGCTTACGGCATGCGGTATGAAGAACCGGCCTTCGGGCCGGTTTTTTTATGTGCACCCACCATAGCCGCCACAGCGAGGCAATCAAATCACGAGAACGCGCACGCATCCCGCGATTCAGATTGCGCCCGTGACGTATGAATCAGGCCTCGTTCTCGTCGGGCTGCGGGCGTAGAGCGGCCCATTTCAGCAGCGCATCGAGCGTCGGGCAGAGCGCCTGCCCCCAATCGGTCAGGCCGTACTCGACCTTCGGCGGTACCTGAGGGTGAACGATCCGGCGAACCACCCCGTCAATCTCCATCTGGCGAAGCTGCTGAACGAGCATCTTCTGCGTGATCGCAGGGATCGCTCGTTCGAGTTCGGAGAATCGCAGCACCTTGCCGCCGAACAGATGGAACAGGATAACCAGCTTCCATTTTCCGTCGAGCATCTTGAGTACCTGGCCGACACCCGCAGCGGCCGAGGTCGGGGTCCATTTCGTTTCCGATTTCATCAGAATTTGCTCCGAGAGACGCCGCCATTGATGGCGGGAAGGAAAGGAGCGCAGTTGACAGGCAGCTTCTGCCACGGGTTAGGATCACCTGCATGATCCTTGTCTACCGCTACCGCGTGAAGTCGCTCAACGGACTGCTCAACCAGCAGGGCCGCGCGGTGAACTACGTCTGGAACTTCTGCAACGACACGCAGAAGCACGCGCTCAAGTGGGGCAAGAAGTGGCCTACAGGATTCGACCTGAACGTGCTGACGACCGGCAGCAGCAAGGAACTCGGTATTCACTCCGGCACGGTCAACGCGACGTGCGAGCAATATGCGAAGTCGCGCAGCCAGCGTCGACGCCCTTATCTGCGCTATCGCGGCAGGAAATCGCTGGGCTGGGTGCCGCTGAAGGGGCGTGACCTGAAGCGCGAGGGTAACGCGTTCCGTTTCGCCGGCAACACGTTTCGCGTGTTCAACAGCCGACCGCTTCCCGAAGGCAAGATCAAGGACGGGACCAACTTTGCGCAGGATGCACGCGGCAACTGGTTTCTCAACATCGTGATCGAGATGCCGGATGTTCCGGCCCGACCTATCCGTTCCGGCGTCGGCATCGATCTCGGCCTGAAAGACTTCGCCACACTTTCGACCGGCGAGAAGCTGCCCAATGACCAGTTCGGTCGACGCGCGGCCGAAAAGCTGGCGAAAGCGCAACGGGCGCGAAAGCACAAGCGGCATATCGCGAAGCTGCACGCGAAGGTCGCGAATGCCCGCGCCGACTTCCAGCACAAGCTGGCACTCGATCTGGTGCGGCGCTTCGATTACATCGCGGTCGGCAACGTGTCGGCTGTCAAACTCGCCAGAACCAGGATGGCGAAGAGCGTCTACGACGCGTCCTGGTCGTCCTTCCGAAACAAGCTCCGCTACAAAGCGATCGCGCACGGGGCCACGTTCGAGGAAGTCGACGAAAGCGGTTCGACCCAGTCCTGTTCGGCGTGCGGATCGAAAGACAGCACGATGCGGCCGAAAGGTATCGCGGGACTGCGAGTAAGAGAGTGGGCCTGCAGTGAGTGTGGTGTCGTGCATGATCGTGATATCAACGCTGCGCTGAACATTCTCCGATGCGGACGTGCATCGCCAGGTGTGGGAATCCTCCGACTTTAGGCGGACGAGGACGTCAACCTTACCTTTGAGTAAGTACCTTACTTTTTCGTGCGTTCTTCCTGTTTCCGGCGCTTCGCTTCATCATTCTGGCTGATCGAGCCTGATTGCACCGGGCGATCCGGTGCCTCGTCAAGGTGCCGTCAAGTCGGGTGCAGCAAGATCCTCTCTCTGGAAATCACGCCATGACCTTCAACCTCGAGCTTACCGGCCGCAGGGCCCTTGTCACCGGCGGCACGAAAGGTGTTGGCGCGGCTGTCGTCGAATCCTTGCGAAACGCCGGCGTAACGGTCGTCGCCGCGGCGCGCTCGGTTCCCGATACAGCCGCTGAAGGCGTCACCTGGATCGCCGCCGATCTGACGACGGCGGCCGGATGCCAGATTCTGTCGAAGGCAGTGCTCGATCGCCTCGGCGGCATCGACGTGATCGTCAATGTCCTGGGGGGATCGAGCGCCCCGAGCGGTGGATTCGCAGTCCTGAGCGACGATGAATGGGATGCCGCACTCAATCTGAACCTGATGGCGGCCGTGCGCATCGACCGGGCGTTGCTCCCGTCGATGATCGCACAGGGGGCAGGTGTCATCATCCATGTTACGTCGATACAGAACGCACTGCCGCTGCCCGAGGCGACCACCGCCTATGCGGCGGCGAAGGCGGCACTGTCGACTTACAGCAAGAGCCTGTCGAAGGAAGTCACGCCGAAAGGCGTTCGCGTCGTGCGCGTTTCGCCGGGGTGGGTCGAGACCGAGGCCGCCATGCGGCTAGCCGAGCGGCTGGCGGATGCGGCAGGGACCGACTACGAGGGCGGCAAGAAAATCATCATGGATGCGCTTGGCGGAATTCCACTCGGTCGCCCGGCGAAGCCTCAAGAAGTGGCCGACCTGATCACCTTCCTCGTATCGCCGCGCGCGGCATCGATCAGCGGCACCGAATATGTGATCGATGGCGGGACCATTCCGACGGTCTAGCTTCGACGGATGCATGACCCGCATCTGTTGAAGCGCGCTGAAGCAACAAGGATTCAAGGATGTCGGCCCGACGTATCGTCCACGATCACTCGGCATGCTGCTTCCGACGGCAGCAGATGACGCACGCCGGTCGATACGGGAACGCGTCGAGGTGGTCGTCGTCAATGGACCGGCCGTCGCAGAGGAACGTCGCGTCGCGCTTGTCGTGCAGCGGCGGCGACACGCTCGAGCAGGTCATTGCGCCGCATCGTCCGTCCAGCTCCCCGCCAGCGCCTGAAATAGCGCCGCCGTATCGGCGAGCCGATCGGCCTGCGCGCGCGTACGGTCGAGCGCCGTCTGCAACGCCTGCCGCTGCGCGTCGAGCAGGTCGAACGTGCTGATCCCGCCCGCCGCGTAGCGGTCGCCGGCAATCCGGTTGCTGGCCGCCGCTTCCTGCGCGGCGGTGTCTCTCGCCTGCAGTGCAGCCGCGTCGTGCTCGACCGCGCGCATTGCATCGGCCACCTGCTGCAGCGCCTCGAGCACGGTTTCCCGGTAACTTGCGAAGGCCGCGTCGTACGCCGCTTCGGCCGCACGTTTCTTCGCGCGCAGTTCACCGCCATGAAAGAGCGGTTGCGTCAGCCCGAGGCCGACATTCCACACATTGAGCCCGCTCACGAGATCCGCGATGCGCGTGCGCTCCGAGCCGATTCCCGCCGAAATCGAGAAGCGCGGATACAGGTTCGCGGTGGCCACGCCCACGTTCGCGCTCGCCTGGTGCAGCACGGCTTCGGCCGCGCGGATGTCGGGGCGTTCGCGTGCGAGCGTCGACGGTAAAGCGACCGGCAGCGTGCGTGGCAACGCGAGCGCATCGAGTGTGAGGTCGGGCAGCACGGCATCGGACGGCGGCACGCCGAGCAGGATCGCGAGCCGGTGGCCGGCTTGCGCGAGGCGGGCCTCGAGCGGTGGCAGCGACGCCCGCGTCTGCGCGAGCAGCGCGCGCTGCGCATGCACGTCGGCCCGCGAAACGCCACCCGCCGCGAAACGCGCTTCGACGATGCGTAGCTGCCGCGCCTGCGCATCGATCAGTTGCCGCGTGTGCGCGACCTGCTGCGCGAGCGACGCGCGCAGAATCGCGGTCGCGACGACGTTGCCCGCGAGCGTCAGGCGCGCGGCGTCGAGCGTGTACGCCTGGTAGTCGACCTGCGCGCGCAGGGCTTCGAGCGCACGCCGGTTGCCGCCGAACACGTCGAGCACGTACGACACGCTCACCGACGCGTCGTACAGCGTGAACGGTCCCGGGCTGGGCACGTTGGCGGGCAGGCCGAACGCGGTCGTGTCGACTCGCTGGCGTGTGGCGGACAGGCTCGCATCGACTTTCGGCAACATCGTCGCGCCGGCTTCGGCCGCGTGGTTCTGCCGCGCTTCGTCGAGTCGCGCACGGGCTTGCGCAAGCGTCGGGCTGTTGTGCCACGCGGTATCGACGAGCCGGTTCAGCGGTTCGGAGCCGAACCGCGTCCACCAGTGCTGCGGGGTATGCGCGGCCGATGCGAACGTCTGCGCATCGCCGGTCGGTCCGGCGGTGGAGGCCGTCGTCGCGGGCGGCTCGCCGCGCGTGTAGCGCTGCGTGGCGGGCGCATCCGGCGCGTGGAAATCCGGCCCGACCGCGCATCCGGCGACGAGCAGCGCAGCGGCGACCAGCATGCAACCGCGGGCGGCGTGGAAGGGGCGACGCGAAGCCGGTTTCATCGTGCGGCGCCTAGTCGAGCGTGCGCCGGTAGAAGCGCAGCGCGATGCCCATCACGACGACGGTGAACAGCGCGACCGGCCACACCGACGGCCACAGGTCGCTCCAGCCGTTGCCTTTCAGCAGGATCCCGCGCACGAGGCGGTTGAAGTAGGTGAGCGGCAGCAGGTTGCCGATGAATTGCGCCCACTTCGGCATCCCGGCGAACGGGAACATGAAGCCTGACAGCAGGATGTTCGGCAGGAAGTAGAACACCGCGAGCTGCATCGCCTGCAACTGGTTCTGCGCGAGCGACGACAGCGTGATGCCGACCGTCAGGTTCGCGGCGATGAACAGCAGCGCGGACAGGTAGATCGCGAACACGCCGCCGACGAACGGCACCTCGAACACGAAGCGCGCCGCGGCGACGATGATCGACACCTGGATCAGCCCGATCAGCACGTACGGGACGATCTTGCCCGTCATCACCTCGAGCGGCCGCACCGGCGTCGCAAGCAGGTTCTCCATCGTGCCGCGCTCGCGTTCGCGCGTGATCGCGAGGCCCGTCATCATCACCATCGTCATCGTCAGGATCACGCCCATCAGGCCGGGCACGACGTTGTACTGCGTGATGCCCTCGGGGTTGTACAGCCGGTGCAGCACGACGTCGAACGCGGCCGGGCGGCCGTTCAGGTAGGCGAGCGGGCCCGTCAGGTCCTTGTCCGCGACGGGCTGCACGAGGCCCGGCAGCGCGGCGATCGCCGACGCGGTCGCGACGGGATCGGTCGCGTCCGCCTCGACGAGCAGCGACGGACGCTCGCCGCGCAGCAGCCGCCGCGAGAAATCGGCCGGCACGTTCAGCACGAACTGCACGTCGCCGCGGGCGAGCGCATGCCGGCCGGCCGCCTCGTCGGGCAGCGTCTCGACGATGTCGAAGTACGCGGAATTGCGCATCGCGGCGACGAAGCTGCGCGCGAACGGGCTCGCATCAGCGACGATCACGGCCGTGGGCAGGTGCTTCGGATCGGTATTGATCGCGAAGCCGAACAGCGTGAGCTGGATGATCGGCACGCCGACGATCATCGCGAACGTCACGCGGTCGCGCCGCAGCTGCAGGAATTCCTTCAGCACGATGCTCCACCAGCGGGCGACCGAGAACGCATCGCGCAGGCGCGCCCACGCGTTCATGACGACGCTCCGCCGGACGGCCCGGATGCGCGGCCCATCATGAAGATGAAGACGTCCTCGAGCCCGGTGTCGATCGGCGCGACCTGCAGCGCGGCAGGCCCGTCGGCTTGCGCCGCGACCTGAGCGAGCGTCGCGTCGAGCTGTGCCTGATCACGGCCGCTCACATGGAGCACCGAGCCGAACACGACCGTCTGGTCGACGCCCGGCATCGTGCGCAGCCGAGCGGACAGTTCGCTCAGATGCGCGCCGGTGATCGCGCGGGTCGCGAGCCTCTGCGACGCGACGATCTCCGCCGACGTGCCCTGCGCGAGCAGCTCGCCGTACGCGATGTACGCGAGCTTGTGGCAGCGCTCGGCTTCGTCCATGTAGTGCGTGCTGACGAGCACCGAGATGCCTTGTGCGGCCAGCCGGTGCAGTTCTTCCCAGAAGTCGCGGCGCGCGGCCGGATCGACGCCGGCCGTCGGCTCGTCGAGCAGCAGCAGCGCCGGCTCGTGCAGCATGCAGGCGGCCAGCGCGAGGCGCTGCTTCCAGCCGCCCGACAGCGCGCCGGTGAGTTGATCCGCGCGGCTCGCGAGGCCGAGCCCGTCGAGTGCGCGCGCGACGGCCGCCTTGCGGTCGGGCATCCCGTACACGCGCGCGACGAAGTCGAGGTTCTCGCGGATCGACAGGTCTTCCCAGTACGAGAAGCGCTGCGTCATGTAGCCGACGCGCCGCTTGATCTGCGCGCTGTCGCGCACGATGTCGTAGCCGAGGCAGGTGCCGCTGCCCGAGTCGGGCGTGAGCAGCCCGCACATCATCCGGATCGACGTGGTCTTGCCGCTGCCGTTCGGGCCGAGAAAGCCGAAGATCTCGCCGCGCGCGACGCGCAGCGACACGTCCTTCACGACGTGCTTGTCGCCGAAATGCTTGTTCAGGCGATCGACATCGATCGCATACGGTGCGGGTGGCGCGTTCATGGCACGTTCACGGCGACGGGCTGGCCCGGATGCAGCTTCGGCGCATCGGTGACGGTGGGGCGCGCCTCGATCATGAACACGAGCTTGGTCCGGCTCTCGTTGCTGTAGATCACGGGCGGCGTGTATTCGGCCTCGCTCGACACGTAGGTGATGCGCGCGGGCACGTCGGCCGCACAGCCGTCGCAGTGGATCGCGACCGTGCGCCCCGGTGCGAGCGAGGCGACGGCGGCCTCCGGCACGAAGAAGCGCACCTTCAGGTTTTGCGGCGGCAGCATCTGCACGACCGGATTGCCGGCCTGCACCCATTCGCCGACGCGGTACAGCGTGTCGTACACGCGCCCGGCGGCGGGCGCGGCGACGCGCTTCTGGTCGAGCTTCCATTGCGCCTCGGCGACCGCCGCCTGCGCGGCATCCACCTGCGCGGCCTGCGCGGTCACTTGCTGCGCGCGGCCCGGCAGGCGTGCGACATCGACCTGCTTCTGCAATTCGCGCATCTGCGCGGCGGTGGTTTGTGCGGACGTGCGCGAATCGTCGAGCTGCTGTTTCGACAAGCCGCCGGCCGCGTACTGGCTTTCGTCGCGCACGCGTTGCGCGGCGGCCCGCGCGGCTTGCGCGGTGGCCTGGGCGAGTTGCGCCTGCGTGACCGCGATTTCCGGCGGGCGCTTGCCGGTCTGCAGGTCGGCAAGCTGTGCGCGGGCGGCTGCGAGCTGGTGCTGCGCCTGCAGCAGCGCGGCCGTTTCGTTGGCCGCTTCGAGCGAGAAGGCCGGCGTGCCGGCGGCGAGGGTCTGGCCGCGCGCGACCGACAACTGCGTCAGCGTGCCCGATTGCGACGACGACAGGTACACGAATTCGCCTTCGACGTAGCCCTGGTAGGTCGTGCCGTTGCTCGCTTGCCGTCCGCAACCGGCGAGCAGCGCGACGGCCGCGGCCAGCGCGAGCGGCAGCGCGCGGGCCATGTTCACGATGGCCTCCGCGGCGAGCGGGTCCGTGCGCGACGCGCGGCGGCCGGCGGCTGCATGCCCGAATCGAGCAGCGCGCGGACGTGGCGATGCAGCACGTCGCGGTCGATCGGCGGCAGGCCGCGCGCGCTTTGCCACAGTTTCGCGGTCGCGAGCGGCAGCATCACCAGCGCGATGATCGAGTGGAACAGGAACGCGGGTTCGAGCGCGGGGTTCAGCGTGCCGGCCTGCTGCGCGCCGCGGATGCGTTCGGCAAAGCGCCCGACATGTTCGAGCGGAATGCGCCGGACCATCCGCTCGCGCAGCAGCCCGCCTTCATGGATGATCTCGCGCAGCCAGATCGACGGCAGCCACGGCATGCGGTGCGTGACGTCGAAGAAGCGGTCGACGAGTTCGGCGACGAGCGCGAACGGGTCGTTTTCGATCTGCGGCTCGGTCGGCCGCCACACGAACGCGATGGCCTGCGCGAGCCGTTCCTCGACGATCGCGTCGAGCAGCTGCTCGCGATTCGTGAAGTAGTAGTGGACCATCGCCGACGTGACGCCGGCGGCGGCGGCGATCTGCGCGACGGTCGTCGCGGCGATGCCGCGCTCGGCGAACAACTGCATCGCGACGTCGAGCATGTGGCCGCGCAGGTCGAAATCGTCGACCGACGGGCGGCGCCCGCGCGGCCTGGCGACGGTGGATTTCGCGTTCATGAAATCGACGCTAATTGATGAGTTAGTTAATTTCAAGGAAGGGTTTCCGCCCGAGTTGATCGCGATCAGGCGAGCGTCGAACGGGGGCGCGGGTGGGCGGGGAGGTGACGTGATGCGGCGCGGTGCGGCAAGCCGGCGGCGGAGTGTAGGGAGCAGCTAATGGAGATGCGGCGGGACGTGGCGGGGCCACACGGTATGGAAAGCCGGTCGCGAAGCGGGGGGCGCGTGCCTGGACGATGGCACGCCCCCCGGAAAGCGCTTACTGATCGATCGGCGACGTCAGCGGCACGTGTTCGCCGGTCAGCCCGAACACGACGAGCTGAGCGGGCTCGGTCGCGCTCGCGTTGCGCGACACCTGGTGGCGCGAGCCGGGCGCCTCGTACCAGCCTTCGCCGGTGCGGTAGCGGTGCAGCGGGCCGCCGTTCACCTGCGACAGTACTTCGCCTTTCGACACGACCGCGAACACCGAGCCGAGGTGCCGGTGCGCTTCGGACGCCTGGCCGGGCGCGTAGTCGACGGTCGCGACGACCGCGAGCTTGCCGGGCGCTTCGGGCGCGGCCTGCTGCATGATCGCGTGCACATTGTCGCCGGCGTCATGCGCCCGGGCAGCGGCCGGCAGCAGCGCGACGCCGGCCGCGAGCGATGCGCACAGGGCGGCGCGACGGAGCGTAGCGTCCATCATCGTCGTCTCCTTATTCGGGCATCTTGCGGAACGCGATCGCGAAGCGGTTCCACGAGTTGATCGTCGCGATCAGCATCGACAGGTCGAACAGCTCTTCATCGGTGAAATGCGGCTTCACGGCTTCCCAGACGGCATCGGGCACGTGGTTGCTGGCGACCAGCGTCAGCGCCTCGGTCCATTCCAGCGCCGCGCGTTCGCGCTCGGTGAAGAACGGCGTTTCGCGCCACGTGACGACGGTGGCCAGCCGGCGCTCGGTTTCGCCGCCCTTGCGCGCGTCGGTCGTGTGCATGTCGACGCAGAACGCGCAGCCGTTGATCTGCGATGCACGCAGGCGGACGAGTTCGGCGAGCGGCTTCTCGATCGAACTCTTCGCGAGGAATTCCTCGGCGTTGCGCATCACCTTGATCGCATTCGGGCTGGCGGCGTAGAAGTTCAGGCGCGGTTGCATGGCAGGTCCTTTTCGGTTGGAGCGCACGGTGGCGCGACAGGACCCACTTTAAGACGCATGCTGGCCTGCTTGAATGGCCAATTTTCGGGAAATTCAGGTAACCAGTGCCGAGCCGCCGAGGCGGTCCGAACCCAGCAGGCCGGCCAGCGTCGCGAGCGCCGTGTCGATGCGCAGCGCGTCGATCCCGCCATAGCCGAACAGCAGCCCCGCACGGACCGGTACGCCGACGTGGAACGCCGAGATGCCGTACAGGCCGATGTCCTGCTCGCGGGCCGCGCGGACCAGCGCCGCTTCGTCGAGCCCCGGCTTCAGGTAGGCCGCGAGGTGGATGCCGGCGCTCGGCACGATCGCGTCGAACCACGGCGAGAGTTCGCCGCGCAGATGCGCGACCAGCATCTTGCGGCGCGCATCGTAGTGCTTTTGCACGCGCTTCAGGTGCCGCGCGAAATCGCCTTCGAGCATGAAGCGCGCGAGCGCCGCCTGCGTCAGCGTGCAGGTATGCCAGTCGACGATCTGCTTCGCCTTGGTCAGCGCGCCGCGCAGCGCACGCGGCGGAATCGCGTAGCCGATCCGCAGTTCCGGAAAGATCGTCTTCGAAAACGTGCCGACGTACGCGACGAGGCCCGTGCGGTCGAGGCTCTTCAGCGATTCCACCGGTCGGCCCTCGAAGCGGAACTCGCCGTCGTAGTCGTCCTCGATGATCACCGCGCGGCGGCGCTGCGCCCATTCGAGCAGCGCGACACGCCGGTCCAGCGTCATCGGCATCCCGAGCGGGAACTGATGCGACGGCGTCACGTAGACGAGGCGTGCGTCGTCGGGCAGCCGTTCCGTCACCAGTCCCTGTGCGTCGACCGGCACGCCGATCACCGTCGCGCCGAGCGACGCGAACGCGGCGCGCGCGGGTGGATAGCCGGGATCCTCGACCGCCACCACATCGCCGGGCCGTACGACGACGCGGGCGAGCAGGTCGAGCGCCTGTTGCGCGCCTTGCGTGACGAGCACGTCGTCCCAGCCGCACGCGACCGCGCGGCTGAACGCGACGTAGCGCGCGATCGCGCCGCGCAACTGCGGGTCGCCGGCCGGGTCGTGGTACTGGGCGGGGCCACGCATCTGCTGGCGCAGCGCGTGATGCAGGCAGCGCCGCCACGCGTCGAACGGGAACAGCGCCTTGTCGGTCACGCCGCCACGGAAGTCGAAGCCGGGCGCATCCTGCGGCGTGGGCATCGAGAGCGCGTCGGGCAGGTCGTCCCACAGCGCACGCGCATCGACTGCGTCGATGCGGGGCGTGTCCTCGACGAGGGAGGGCGCCGACATGGCCGCGGCGTGCGGCACGCGCGCAAGGCCGTCGGCGACGAACGTGCCGTCGCCCGCGCGCGTGGTCAGGTAACCCTCGGCGACGAGACGCTCGAACGCGTCGAGTGTCGTCTTGCGCGATACGCCGAGCTGTTTCGCGAGGTCGCGCGTCGACGGCAGCCGCGCGCCGCCGGCGAGCCGTCCGTCGACGATCGCGGTGCGCAGTTGCCGGAAGATCTGCCCCGTCAGGTCGTGACGGCCTTCGATGCGGATCGCGATGTCCATCTCAGTGGTTACCTCGATTGCTGTCATTTCGTGCCGATCAGCATACCGAAGGCGACGAAAGAATGGGTGGTTCTGCGCGGCAGGACGGCTTCGCGGGTGTCGCGCGATGCACGAACCGGCCGCACGGTGCAAGGAATCCCGACCGGGCGACGCGGGCGGCCGGCGAACCTGTGCATCGTGCAACGCTGGCCCGGCGGTATTCGTCAGGGGTGACGGGCATCGTCAGACGATGCAGCCCGGTCGAGTGATTGGACCTCGGCCCGCCGCTGCCTTACGATCCACGACAACCCCACACCGGAGCGAGCCCATGCTGTCCGAAGACGAACTTGCGCTGCTCGACGCGATCCGCGCCACCGGCAGCCTGTCGCGCGCGGCCGCGCGGCTCGGCAAGGCGCCGTCGACGGTGTCGCACGCGGCGCGCCAGCTCGAAACGCGCTTCGACGCGCTGCTGTTCGATCGCCGCGGCTACCGGCTGCAGCTCACGCCGGCCGGCCAGTTGCTGACCGACGAAGCCGCGCGGCTGGCGCTGGACGTCGCGCGGCTGACGCAGCGCGTGCGGCAGGTCGCGAGCGGCTGGGAGGACCGGCTGTGGATCGTCAGCGACGAGGTGCTGGAGTTCGACACGCTGCTGCCGGTCGTCCGCGCGTTCGATGCGCTCGACTCGGGCGTGTCGCTGCGATTCACGCACGAAGTGCTCGGCGGGACCTGGGAAGCGCTGCGCGACGGGCGCGCGGACCTGGTGATCGGCGCGACCAACGAGCCGCCTGCGATTCCCGGTTTCAAATGGTTCGAGCTGGGCGCGATGGAGTGGGTGTTCGCGGTGTCGCCGCGCCATCCGTTGGCCGCCGTGAGCGGCGCGCTGACGCGGGACGCGATCGGTGCGCACCGGGCCGTCGTCGTCGCCGATTCGTCGCGGCGCGCGGTCGGCCGCGCGTATGGCCTGCTCGGCGGGCAGGCCGTGCTCGCGGTGCCGTCAATGCGCGCGAAGATCCTCGCGCAGCGCGACGGGCTTGGCGTCGGCTGGGTGCCGCGCCGGCGCGTGGCGTCGTTGCTCGCGCGCGGCGAACTCGTGGAAAGGCAGACGGCCGATCCGCGCGAGCCGAACCTGCTGTATGTCGCGTGGCACGGCGACCGGGACGGCCGCGCGCTGCAATGGTGGCTCGAGCAATTGCGCGAGCCGCGGCTCGCGCAGCGCCTGCTCGACGGCATCGACGTGGCCGGCTGACGCGGCGCGGAACGGAATTGGGCAGGACAGGACAAGGCAATCGAATCCACCCGCCCGAACACGTTCGAAAATTTCGAACATGTTCGTCGCGCCCGTCGTACGGCATGACCGGGCGCGGCGCGCATCCTGTGTTCACGGTCAACTCACCGGTTCACAGGAGAACATCATGCAACGCTTCGAAGGAAAGACGGTCCTCGTCACGGGTGGTAACAGCGGTATCGGCCTGGCGGCCGCCAAGGCATTCGCGGCAGAAGGTGCGCGCGTCATCATCACCGGGCGCGATGCGCAGACGCTCGAGGCCGCGCGGCAAACGCTCGGCGCAGACGCGCTCGCGATCCGCAACGAGGCCGGTAGCGTCGCGTCCGCCCGCGCGCTGGCCGATGCGATCGCGTCGGCGGGGGCGCGGCTCGACGCCGTGTTCATCAACGCGGGCGTCGCGAAACTCGCGCCGTTCGTCGACAGCGACGAGGCCATGTGGGATCTCGTGTTCAACACCAACGTGAAGGGCGCATATTTCCAGATCCAGTCGCTGGTGCCGCTGCTGAACCGCGGCGCGTCGATCGTGATCAACGGCTCGATCAACGCGCACATCGGGATGCCCGGCTCGTCGGTGTATGCGGCGAGCAAGGCGGCCGTCAATTCGTTCGCGAAGACGCTGTCGACGGAGTTGCTGCCGCACGGCGTGCGTGTGAACGTCGTGAGCCCCGGTCCCGTGCAGACGCCGCTCTACGGCAAGCTCGGGCTCGACGCGGCCACGCTCGACGAAACGGCGGAGAAGATCAAGGGCCTCGTCCCGGTCGGCCGGTTCGGCACGCCGGACGAGATCGCGTCGACGGTGCTGCATCTCAGCGCGCCGGAATCCGCGTTCATCGTCGGCGCGGAGATCATCGCGTCGGGCGGGATGGGCTTGCTCTGATCGGTGGGGCTCCGGCGGGGGCTGTTACCGACCGGTGTGATGCCGGTCGGACAGCCCTCGTCATGTGCAGGACCAACGGCCGTCCGCCCATCGCATCTATCGCGCCGCACAGGCGCCATGCCTGTCACCACCGGCTTCGAGCTGCGTCACCGTGAGCCCGGAGAACGTCGCGCGGCCGTGTTCGGCAAACACGGCCACGCGATCCGCATCGAGCGGCGGGAAGATCAGGTCGGTGAGCGCCACGCGGCCGCCGTTCGCGAACACTTCGACCGAACCGCGATCGACGACGATCTCGAGCCGCAACTGCCCGTGCTCGAGCGGCAGGTCCACGATGTGTTCGCGGCTGAACGTGTCGGCGAAATTCGTTTCGCCGGACTGCGAACGGTCGAGCGTCAGCGTGCCCTTTGCCGTGTCGTACACGATCCGGGTGCCGACCGAGCCATCCGCCGAGCGCCGGACGATCAGGCCCGCCCGTGCCGCATGCTGCGGCGCGATCGTGACCGTGATGCGCTGGACGACGCCGCGCGTCGCGGCCGACAGCACGCGCGTCGTGGAGTCGACCGCGAGGTCGCCTTCATGCACGGCGGGCCTGCCGTCCGCCCAGGCGTCGAACGCGGCGGCCGGTGCGACGACGAGCGTCGGTTCGCCGTCGATCGTTTTCAGCGACAGTTCGCGCGGCAGGGTCGTCGCGCCGCGCCACGGCGTGGTCGGCACTTTCGCCGCGTAATCCCAGTTGCTCATCCACGCGATCGCGACCGGCCGTGAGCCGGGCGCGCCCGAGAAGGTGCCGGCTGCGTAGAAGTCCGCGCCATGGTCGACCCAGCGGAATTGCGCGGGATCGGAGCCGGCGGGCGCAATGCGATCCGGCGTAAACGTGCGGCCGTCGAAGTCGCCGACGAAGTACATCGCGCCGGAGCCGCCGGCGATCGACCACGGATTGACGTTGACGATCATGACCCACCGGATGCGTGCGGGGTCGCCGTCGAGCGGCAGCGGTACGAGGTCGGGCATTTCCCACAGCGCGCCGTCGTGCGGCACGCCCGGCCGCGTGAAGTCGCTCAGGAAATTCCAGTGGATCAGGTCGTCCGAGCGATAGAGCTTCACGACGTGCGCGTCGGCGACGACCGTCGTCATCAGCCAGTAGCCGCCCGGCGCATACCACGACACTTTCGGATCGCGAAATTGCTTCGATTCCGGATCGAGCGTCAGCACCGGATTGCGTGCGTACGGCTGCCAGGTCGCGCCTTGATCGAGGCTGTACGCCAGCGACTGCGCCTGGACGCCCGGCGCGTGACCGGAGCCCGCCTTGTACACGCTCGTATAAAGCGCGACGAGCGGCGTGTGGCCCGGTTGGCCCAGGCCGGACGTGTTGAGCGTGTCGGCGACGATCGAGCCGGAGAAGATTTCCTCCGTCGCGTTCGCGCGCATCGCGACCGGCTGCTCGCGCCAGTGGACGAGGTCGGTGCTCGTCGCGTGGCCCCATGACATGTTGCCCCAGTCGTTGCCGAGCGGATTGTATTGATAGAACAGGTGATAGCGGCCGTTGTCGTAGACGAGCCCGTTCGGGTCGTTCATCCAGTTGCGCTGCGGCGTGTAGTGGAGCGCGGGCCGCCATTGCGGCGTGCCTGGGTCGGCCGGTGCGCTGCACGGTGCGGCGGCGGCCTGCGTGCACGCCAGGCAGGCGAGCAGCAGCCGGGCGATCAGGAAGGAAAAGCGGAAAGACGTCGAATTCATGCGCGGTCCCGTGCTTCGTCGGGCGAAGCGGGAAAGGAGGGCGCATGCCGTTTTCAACGGCGGCATGCGCGATGGTCCAAAGAAAAAAGGGAGGCGCACACACGACACGCGCGATGAGCGCCTCCTCAACCCCGTGCCTTTACCGGCTTTCGTTATTGTTGGTTACCCTGTTTGCCGTCAGTTGTGGCCGGCTCCCGTTGCAGGCAGGTTCGCCGGAATGTCGCCGTAGCCGCCGAGCCCGCCGCGTCCATAGGCGCGGTCGACCGCCGTCGACGTTCCGTTGATGTTGACCTTCACCGTCGGCGCGAGCGTGCCGCCGCGGCGCGGGCCGATCGCATCGATGAACGACTCGACGAGCCCGCCCGGCATCACGTAGTGCGAATACGACTGGAATTCACGCGGGTTCTGGTTCGGGTCCTGCGAATACGGCGCGCCGGCCGGCGCGGAGAAGTCCGTCGGGTTGCCGAGCACGAGGCCGCTGCCGCCGTTCAGCGGCAGGAAGTCGCTGCGGATGCCGTTGCCCACGAAGCCGTACACGCCGTCCGGCCCGTCGACGCCGGCAGCCATCGTCGTGCGGTGGCTGATCGTGAACAGGTAGTACTTGCCGTCCTTCAGGTAGATCTGCGGGCGCTCGGTCTGGTCGTCGACGCAGTTCGCCGACAGGATCGGCGGCAGGAACTTCCACTCGGTCAATTGCGGGTTCGTCGCGATCGCCAGGCCGACATTGGCCTTTTGATACACTGCGCCCGAATTCATCACCGCGTTGAGATCTTCCTTGTACGGATCGTTCGGCGCGTAGCCGAGATCCGCGTTGGTGCAGGTGCGTGCGCCGCGCGGGCCGCCCGTATTACCCTCGAAGACCATGTAGGTCTTACCCGGGTGCGCGGGATCGGTGAACACGAACGGATCGCGGAACGAGAAGTAGGTGTTCTGCTGGCCGGTCTGATAGTAGTTGCCGTCCGGTTGCAGCAGCGCCTTGTGATCGTCGAAGCCGCTGAACCAGACATGCGTGGCGTCGGCGTGGATATGGCCGTCGGCGCGCGTGATGATCGCCTGCGGCGGCGTGATGTCGGCGCCGCCGGGCGCCGAGCGGTTGAACGACGTCGCGGTGTAGTAGAGGCTGACGTTGTCGCCGTTCGTGAGGCGTGCCGAGCCCGACCATTCGGCGTTGTTGGTCATCGGTGACGTGCCGAACACCTTGGCGCTCGCGCCATCCGGGAACAGGTGGCCGCCCCAGGTCCAGCCGCCGTTCGCGGGGCGCTGCGACGCGGGGATGCCCGCGCGGCGGTAGAAGAAGCCGATGCGCGCATGGACGTGACGGTCGTCGAACGTGTAACCCGCGTGCGGATCGGCGGTGAGCGAGAAGATCACCTCCCAGCCCTTGTAGCTGAGCTGGTTCGCGCGCAGGTCGGCCAGCGGCCACGTGTCCCACACCCACACGTTCGAGTTGATCAGCGGGAAATCCTGCGGGATGTCCGGCATCGTCAGCGCCTGCGGCAGCGAGTTCTTGTCGGCACCGGCGGTATGCGACTGCGCGACGATCTGGCGGATGTCCGCCCGCGTCCAGCGCATCGTGAAGTTGCCTTCGGGATCGTAGGCCTGCTGCGTATGGGGCGTGGGCACGGGCGCGCCCGTGCCGCTGGACTGCGCGTGCGCGACGGACGCGAAGGTGGCGAGTGCGCCGCCAGCGAGCAGCAAACGTTTGGTCGCGATCGGGCGGAAAAGGGGAAAGTATGTCATCTCGTCGTTGTTTCCTGGCTAGGTGAAAGTGAACGGCTGAGTGGGCATCGATGTCCAAACCGGTTTGGATGCTAATTCAAACCGGTTTGGACGTCAAAAGATAGTTATTTGACGGTAATCACTACCGAGCGGAAATAATTGCCGGCCAGCGGCATGCCGCGCGGCGCATCGAGTGCGAGGAACGACGGTGAAGGTGAATCTGAAGGCGCTATCGGACGCGCTCGGGCTGTCGCGGACGACGGTCAGCCGCGCGTTGAACGGTTACGACGACGTCAGCGAGGCGACGCGCGAGCGCGTGGCGAAGGCCGCGCGGGAAATGGGCTACGTGGCCGATCCGACCGCGCGCCGGCTGGCGACCGGCCGGGCCGACATGATCGGCATCGTCTATCCGTTCGGCGCTGGCGATCTCGGCGATCCGCGTTTCGGCGAGGTCGTCGCGGGCATCACCGAGCGGCTCGCGGAACGCAATCTCGATTTCATCATCGCGTCGGCGCGGCCGAACGCGGAACTGGACACCTATCGGCGCATCGTCGACGGCAAGCTCGTCGACGGGCTGATCGTCGCGCGCACGCGGGTCGACGATCCGCGCATCGCGTATCTGCAGGCGAGCGCGTTCCCGTACGTGGCCTACGGCCGGACGCAGGTGGCCGAGCCGTATGCGTGGTTCGATTTCGACAACGAGGCCGGCGCGCGGGACGCGGTGCGTCGGCTGACGGCGTTCGGGCACCGGCGCATTGCGATGATCAGCGCGCCGCTGGCACTGAATTTCGCCGCGCAGCGCCGTGCCGGCTATCTGTCGGCACTGCGCGAAGCCGGCATCGAACCGGATCCGGCACTGCTGGTCGAGTGCCCGTTTACGCACGATGGCGGGTTGCAGGCGGCGCGAGCGCTGCTCGCGCGCACCGAGCGGCCGACGGCGCTGCTGGTCGACAATAATATCGCGGGCGGCGGCGCGTTTCGGGCGCTCGTGGACAGCGGGCTGCGCCTGGGCGAGGACATGTCGCTGATCGTCTACGACGGCGTGCCGCCGGACCTCGCGCATCCGTATCGCGTGACGGCGGTCGTGCAGCCGACCGGCCACGCGTCGGGGCGCGCACTGGCGGAACTGATGCTGCGGCTGCTGAGCGACGGGGTTCGCGAGCAGCGGCTCGAAGCACCGGCGATCGAGGCGGGCGACACGGACGGTCCGTTGCGCGGCTAGCCGCCGCGGCGCCGGTGAGGGGCGTGAGCGACGGCAGACGCCGGCGGATCGCGCTCCACGGAAAAGGCCATGACGACGGCAGGGGCGATTGCCCGTTTACTAGACGACCGGTCTAATCCGACGCTATCATCCGTTCCCATGAATGCGACGACGTCCGCGGCGCAGGCAACGAAGACGCGAAAATGCCATTTGAATGCCATTTCGCGCTGGGATGCTGGTGGTGCAGCGAGACGCCGTCGTTTTATTTCGAATTGTTCTAGACGACTGGTCTAATAGGCGCAAGCCGCATTCGGATATCCGGGTCGCACGTTGCCGCGTCACAGCTGACTAACCCACAGGCGTGCCGCGCTGACCGGCCGGATTTGCCGGTCGAGCGGCCCCGTTCCCGTCATCCATTTTTCGAAGGAGTGTCCGATCATGAAGATTCTGGTTGTCCTGACCTCGCACGACACGCTCGGCGACACCGGCAAGAAAACCGGCTTCTGGCTCGAGGAACTGGCCGCGCCGTACTACACGTTCAAGGATGCGGGCGTCGAGCTGACGCTCGCGTCGCCGAAGGGCGGCCAGCCGCCGCTCGACCCGAAAAGCAGCGATCCGACGGCCCAGACCGACGCGACGCGCCGCTTCGACGCCGATGCGGCGGCCAAGGCCGAACTGGCTTCGACGCGCAAGCTGACCGACGTGTCCGTGGACGACTACGACGCCGTGTTCTACCCGGGCGGCCACGGCCCGCTGTGGGATCTCGCCGAGGATCTGCATTCGATCGGCCTGATCGAGCGCGCGCTGGCGGCCGGCAAGCCGGTCGCCACCGTGTGCCACGCGCCGGGCGTGCTGCGTCACGTGAAGAACCCGCAGACCGGCGAATCGGTCGTGCGCGGCAAGCGTGTGACGGGCTTCACCAACAGCGAGGAAGCGGCCGTCGAACTGACGGAAGTCGTGCCGTTCCTCGTCGAGGACATGCTGAAGACCAACGGCGCGGAGTTCGAGCGCAGCGCCGACTGGGCGCCGCATGTCGTCACCGACGGGCTGCTGATCACGGGGCAGAACCCCGCGTCGTCGGAGCCTGCCGCCGAGGCGCTGCTCGCGCAGCTCGGCCGCCGTTGAGCCAAGGGCGCCGGCCGGGCCGGCGCCATCCCGTATCCGTCGCCGGGCGCAGGCCGGCCCGTCGACGGCCCGAATCATTCCGTCGTGCACATTGCACGACGCGTTTCCAGTCGTTTTGCAGAACCAAGCAAAGGAGCCGTGGATGTCTGCCCTGTTCGAACCGTTCAAACTCAAGGATGTCACGCTGCGCAACCGCATCGCGGTGCCGCCGATGTGCCAGTACGTCGCCGAGGACGGCGTCGTCAACGACTGGCATCACGTGCATCTGGCCGGCATCGCGCGTGGCGGTGCGGGCCTCGTGATCGCCGAGGCGACGGCCGTGTCGCCGGAAGGGCGCATCACGCCGGGCTGCGCGGGTCTGTGGAACGATGCGCAGGCCGAAGCGTTCGCGCCGTCGGTCGCGGCGATCAAGGCGGCCGGCGCGGTGCCGGGCATCCAGATCGCGCACGCGGGCCGCAAGGCGAGCGCGAACCGCCCGTGGGAAGGCGACGACCACATCGCCGACGGCGATCCGCGCGGCTGGCAAACCATCGCGCCGTCGGCCGTGCCGTTCGGCGCGCATCTGCCGAAGACGCCGCGCGCGATGACGCGCGACGACATCGCACGCGTGCAGGCCGACTTCGTTGCGTCGGCCAAGCGCGCGCGCGACCTGGGTTTCGAATGGCTCGAACTGCACTTCGCGCACGGCTATCTCGGCCAGAGCTTCTTCTCCGTGCATGCGAACCAGCGTGACGACGAATACGGCGGCTCGGCCGAGAACCGCGGCCGCTTCCTCGTCGAGACGCTGGCGGCCGTGCGCAAGGTGTGGCCGGAGCATCTGCCGCTGACCGCGCGCTTCGGCGTGATCGAGTACGACGGCCGCGACGAGGAGACGCTCGCCGAGTCGATCGCGCTCACGCAGCGGCTGAAGCGGGAAGGGCTCGACATGCTGAGCGTGTCGATCGGTTTCTCGACGCCCGACGCGCAGATCCCGTGGGGCCCGGCGTTCCTCGCGCCGATCGCCGAGCGCGTGCGCCGCGAGGCCGGGCTGCCGGTGTCGTCCGCGTGGGGGATCGACACGCCGCAACTGGCGAACCGCGTGGTGGCGGAGGAGCAGCTCGATCTCGTGATGGTCGGCCGCGCGCATCTGGCCGACCCGCACTGGCCGTACTACGCGGCCAAGCAACTCGGCGTCGAGCGTCCGTCGTGGACGCTGCCCGCGCCGTACGCGCACTGGCTCGAGCGTTACCGGAGCGCCGACAAGGTGGCCTGAGCGGGCGGGGCGCCGGGGCGGCGCGCGCATCACATGCGCCGCCGATCCGGCGCCGATGGATAGAATGGCGGTTCGCGCAGGCCGGTTGCCTGCGCGAATCGCCATTTTTTTCATTTCGACAGAGGTGCCATGGGCGCGCATGTCCCGTCGTCTCCCGAGCCCGCCGCTCGGCCGCGCACGCAGCAGGTCTCCCGCGCCGTGCTGGTTGCGGCGCTGCTGGTGATCGCGCTGTGGGTGATCCGCGATTTCATTCCCGCCATCGCGTGGGCCTGCGTGATCGCCATCGCGATGTGGCCGATGCTGAAGCGCTTCGAATCGCACCGGCTGTTCCGCAACCGCCCGACGCTCATCGCGCTCGTCATCACGGCGGCGATCTCGTTGCTGGTCGTGCTGCCGGTGGCCGTCGCGGCGACCCAGGCGATCGGCCAGGCGCACGACCTGCGCGAGTGGCTGCGCACGATCCAGGACAACGGCATCCCGGTGCCGGAGGTGGTCGCCCGGCTGCCTTACGGCGCGGCGCAGATCACCGAATGGTGGCAGACCAACCTCGCCCATCCGCTGCATGCGGCCACCGCGATGCACGGCGTCAACAGCGAGAAATTCCTCGCGTTCGGCCGGCAGTTCGGCACGAAGCTCGCGCACGCGCTGCTCGAATTCGGCTTCATGCTCGTCACGCTGTTCGTGATCCTGCGCGCCGGCCACAAGCTGTCGGGGGCATTGCTGCAGGGCGCGCGGCGCGCGTTCGGGCGCAGCGGCGCGGAGCTGATCGAGCGGATGGTCGCGGCCGTGTTCGGCACGGTGACGGGGCTCGTCGTCGTCGGGCTCGGCGAGGGCGCGCTGCTCGGTATCGCGTATGCGCTGGCCGGCGTCCCGCATGCGGCACTGCTCGGCCTCGTCACGGCGATCGCCGCGATGCTGCCGTTCTGCGCCCCCGTCGTGTTCTGCGGCGCCGCGCTCTGGCTGTTCGTGCAGGGCGCGACCATGTGGGCCATCGTGGTGGCCGTGCTTGGATTCGTTGTCGTGTTCGTCGCCGAGCACTTCGTGCGGCCGGTGCTGATCGGCAGTTCCGCGCGGCTGCCGTTCCTGCTCGTGCTGTTCGGCATTCTCGGCGGCGCCGAGACGTTCGGCCTGATCGGGCTGTTCGTCGGCCCCGCGCTGATGACGGTGCTGACGATGCTGTGGGCCGAATGGATCGCGTGACAATGCGTGACGATGCGTGCCGAGGCGGCAGAAAGCGATGGTGCGGATGCGTGTTCAAGCGCGCATCGGCCGCCGCGACGGGCGCCGATCAGGCGTGTGCCGAAGCATGCAATGCCAGGATTCGGATAAAGATCTCTACATTTCTTTTCGATCCGGACCCAAAGGTCGAGTAGCATGGGGCTTTCGATTACGCCGGCATGGCGCGGCCGATTTTCCCAAGCATGCGATTGATTACGATGTCCCGTCCCGCAGCGACGCTGTCCCTGGCCGCCAGCTGCCTGATGTTGCACGGTTGCGCGTGGTTCGACTCGTGGCTGCCATTCTCGTATTCGCGCACGCCGCTCGCGAGGGCCGCGTCGCGGCACGGCGCGACACGCGCCGATGTCGTCCGGGCCGCCGGCAATCCGCGCAGTGTTTGGATGGTCCGCAACGGCAACGGTGTCTGCTACAACTACTTCATCGAGCACGGCAACGATCACCGCGAGTATTTCGTCGTGTTCGACAGGGCCGGCGTCGTCACGCAATACGGCTTCGATTCCTGCATGAACGCCGACCGCAAGGGCACGCTTCAGCCGGGCAAGGCCGCCTCGCGCTAGCGCGGCGGCCTTGCCCGTTCGCCGTTACGCGATCGTGTCGACCACGCCGCCGTCCACCCGCAACGCGGCGCCCGTCGTTGCCGAGGCGAGCGGCGAGCACACGTAGACGACCATGTTCGCGACTTCCTCCGGCGTCGCCGGCCGCTGGATGATCGAGCTCGAGCGGTGGTTACGCACGAAATCCACGGCGACGTCCTCGACGCTGCGGCCGGTTTCGTCGGCCGTTTCCTTCAGCAGTGCCCGCACGCCGTCCGACATCGTCGGCCCCGGCAGCACCGAGTTGACGGTCACGTGGGTGCCGGCCGCGAGCTTCGCGAGGCCGCGTGCGATCGACAGCTGCGCGGTTTTCGTGAAACCGTAATGAATCATGTCGACCGGGATGTTCAGGCCCGATTCCGACGAAATGAACACGATGCGCCCGGCATTGCGTTCGATCATCCCCTTCAGGTAATGCCGCGCGAGGCGCACGCCGGACATCACGTTGGTCTGGAAATAGTGGTCCCATTCGGCGTCGTCGATGTCGAAGAACGCCTTCAGGCCGTAGATGCCCGCGTTGTTGACGAGGATGTCGGCCGCCGGCGTGTGCTGCGTGATGCGCGCAACGCCGGCGGCATCGGACAGGTCGGCCGCGACGCCGTCGAAGTCTGCATCGGGGAAGGCGGCGCGCAGGTGCTTGAGTGCGGACTGCACCGACGCATCGCTGCGGCCGTTGACGACGACGCGCGCGCCGGCGCGCGCGAGCCCTTCGGCGATCGCGAGCCCGATGCCGGCGGTGGAGGCGGTGACGACCGCGGTCTTGCCATTCAGATCGATTTGCATGTGCGTGACGGGAGAGGAAGGAACGGAATCGCTGCGCGTGCCGCGGCGGACGGAATTCAAAGCTTAGGCGAAACGGCGCGATCCGGTATTGAAGCCGCAATCCGCCGATCCGGTTGCGCGGCGCCGCACAGTCTTGTACGGTGAGCGTTCGCCGTCCGAACCGGGAGCCCGCCGCGTGAGCCGTACCGCCAACCGATCCGTTGTCCCGTCGCCGTTCTGGCGTGACGCCGCGCTGCCGTTCATCGAGGCGCGCACCGTCGACGACGGCCGCGCGATCTGTTACGCGAAGCACACGCACGACACGTTTTCGGTGGGCGCGATCGTCGGCGGCACGAGCACCTACGTGAACGGCGCGACGAACGAGCACGTCGGGCGCGGCGTGCTCGTGGTCATCGATCCGGAACAGGTGCATGCGTGTAATCCGTATGGCGCCGACGCATGGGCGTACCGGATGGTCTATGTCGACGTGTCGTGGCTCGCGCGGCTTCAGCATTCGCTCGGTCGCGATCCGAACAGCGATTTTCACGGCTTTTCGCAGAAGTTGACGGAGCGGCGCGACCTGTTCGCGCAATTTGGCGGCTTCTACCGCACGCTCGTCGCGCCCGGCGTCGATCCGCTCGGCAAGGAGAGCGCGGCGGTCGGGTTCTTCACGGCGCTGCACGGTGCGCTCGATCGCGAACTGCCCGGCCCGCGCGCCGGGGACGACAACGCCCGGCTCGCGCGCGCGGCCGACTACATCGCCGCACATTGCCGAGAGGGCGTCACGCTCGATGCGATCTGCGCGGCGGCCGATCTGTCGCCGTCATATCTGATCCGCGCGTTCAACGCCCGCTACGGGATGACGCCGCATGCCTTCCTGATCGATCGCCGCGTGCAGTACGGCCGCACGGAGTTGCGTCGCGGCCGGCCGATCGCCGACGTCGCGCTGGATGCGGGCTTCGCCGACCAGGCGCATTTCCAGCGTGCGTTCCGGCGGATCGCGGCGGCGACGCCCGGCCAGTACCGCAGCGCGACGAACTGAACAGCAACCCCTAGGCGTCGAGCAGGAAGAGCGCGCTGCCCGCGAGCAGCAGCGCCATCAGCCGGTTGAACACGCGCATGTGCCGCGCGTTCGCCAGCCGATGCCGCAGCGACGCGCCCGCATACGACCAGCACGCGATCGACGCGAAACAGATCACCAGATACAGCGCGGCGAACTGCCAGACCTGCGTGCGGTCGCCATCGGCCGCATACGCGCCCATCGCGGCCACGCACGCGAGCCACGCCTTCGGATTCAGCCACTGCATCGCCGCGCCGGCGGCCGCCGACGGGCCGGCCACGTCCGGGTCGGCCGACAGCCGGCCGTCATCGAGCGCGAGCCGCAGCGCCATATAAAGCAGGAACGCGATCCCCGACCACTGCGTGGCGGTCGTCAGCACCGGCCAGCGCGCGAGCGCCGCGTGCAGCCCGAGGCCGATCAGCAGGAACAGCGCGACGAAGCCGAGCGTCGCGCCGGCCGCATAGCGCAGGCTCGCGCCGAGGCCGTGGCGTGCGCCGGCACTGAGCGCGACGATGTTGACGGGGCCGGGGGTGATCGACGAGGCGAGCGCGAACGCGGCCATCGAAACCAGCATGCTCATTGGATGTCTCCATGCGAAAGGTCGAAAGTCGCATCGAGACTACGGGAGCCGCACAGGCCCGTATTGAAGAAAACTGCCCTCGGCGGGCGGCCGCAGGGCCGCCGTCAGTGCAGCGCGCGCGGCGCGTGGGCCGGCCGCGCATCGCGCGCGTCGGCCGGGCGCAGCGGGGTGCCTGCGCCCGGTTGGGTCGATACCGAGAACCCGAACGTGTTGATGCCGCCCGAACACGCGACGAATACGCTGCCGCCGTGCATCTCGGCGACGGCCTTGACGATCGACAGCCCGAGCCCGTGGTTCTCCTTGCTGTTGGCGCGGGCTTCCTCGAGCCGGTAGAAGCGCTCGAACACGTGCGAGCGCCGGGCCGGGTCGATCGGCTCGCCGGGGTTCGCGACGGACATTTCGACGAGCGTGTCGCGACGCACGATCGTCACGCTGACCGTCGCGCCGGGCGCCGAATGCTGGATCGCGTTGATCAGCAGGTTCGTCATCGCGCGGCGGAACAGCGACGGATCGACGGCCGCGCGCGCATCGCCGTGCAACTCGGCGCGCAACTGCGCCTCGTCGAGCGGGATCTCGAGGAAGTCGAGCATGCGCCGCACTTCGTCGGCGAGCGACACGTCCTTCAGGTCGGTCGCGCGTTCGCCGCGGTCGCTGCGCGACAGGAACAGCATGTCGTTGATGATCACGCGCAGCCGCTCGAATTCCTCGAGGTTCGACTGCAGCGTCCGCTGCATCCGATCGACCGTGCGGTCGCGGCTGGTCAGCGCGACCTGGGTCTGGCCGATCAGGATGCTGACCGGCGTGCGCAGCTCGTGCGCGACGTCCGCGTTGAACGCCTCGAGCCGCGCGTAGGTTTGCTGGATGCGGTCGAGCGCACCGTTGAACGACGTCGCGAGGTCGCGCAGCTCGGGCGGCAGCGCGTCGGTCTGCAGCCGCTGGCGGCGGTTCGCGAGGCTGATCGCCGATGCGTCCTGCGACAGCCGGTCGAGCGGCGCGAGCCCGAAGCGGGCCACCGCGCGGCTCAGCAGCAGCGTGATGATCGTGGCGATCGCGATCAGCCCCGCGAGCGTCCAGCCGAAGCGGCGCAGCATCCGCTGCGTGCGCTCGCACGAGCTGGCGACGATCAGCTTCAGCGTCGGCCGCTCGCCGTTACCGGCCACCATGACGGTCTTCGTCATCACGTCGTAGGTGCTGTGGTTCAGCGCGTAGCGCTGGAAGGCGCCGAACGGTGCGCCGACGGGCACGCCGTCGACGGGCGTGCCGAAGCGGAAATCCGGATTCGGGCTGTCGACCTGGTAGTGCGTCGAGCCGTCGGGCGGCTCGAGGTCGGCGAGTTTCTCCTGCATGAGACGTCCGCGCATGGCCGTGGTCGCATGCGACACGATCATTTCGGCAACCTTGGTGCGCGTGTCCAGCGTCGCGCGCAGCTCGGCGAACAGCTGGCGCTCCATCATCACGAACAGCCCGCAGCCCACCAGCGTGAACACGAGCAGCGACACGATGCCGAACATCGCCGACAGCCGCAGGACGATCGAGCGTTTCATGCGGGCCTCTCGGTGTCGCCGTCCTCGCGCGCCTCGAGCACGTAGCCCATGCCGCGGATCGTGTGCAGCAGCTTGTCCGTGAACGGGCCGTCGAGTTTCGCGCGCAGGCGCTTGATCGCCGTTTCGACGACGTTCGCGTTGCTGTCGAAGTTCACGTCCCACACGAGTTCGGCGATGGTCGTCTTCGACAGCACCTCGCCGCTGCGCCGTGCGAGCACGCCGAGCAGCTGGAATTCCTGCGCGGTCAGGTCGAGCCGCGTGCCGTCGCGGGTCGCGCGGCGGCCGATCAGGTCGACGCGCAGGTCGCCGATCGAGATCAGCGTCGATTCCTGCACGCGGGCGCGGCGCGTCAGTGCGCGCAGCCGCTCGATCAGTTCGAGGAACGAGAACGGCTTGGTCAGGTAGTCGTCGGCGCCGCCGCGCAAGCCCCGCACGCGGTCGTCGACGCGGTCGCGCGCGGTCAGCATGATGACGGGCGTCTGCTTCTGCGCGCGCAATGCACGCAGCACGCCGAAGCCGTCCAGCTTCGGCAGCATCACGTCGAGCACGACCACGTCGTAGTCGAATTCGACGGCTTTCCACGCGCCGTCCTCGCCGTCGAGCGCGGTGTCGACGACCCAGCCTTCCTCGGTCAGGCCGCTCTTCAGGTATTCAACGACTTTCGGTTCGTCTTCGACGATCAGGACTTTCATGTGGGAATCCGTTGTCCGGGTAATCCGGTTAAGGGCTCGGGTGCGCCGGGTCCGGCGCCGGCGTCGGCGCTGCCGTGGCGACCTCGGCCGGCGCGGGGCCGCCCGCGGCTTGGCCATCCCAGCCGCCGCCCAGCGCCTTCGCGAGAAACACGACGAGCGCCGCGCGCTGGCCCTGGATCTGCACGGCCTGGCGCTCGCTCGTCAGCAACTGCTGTTGGGCCGTCAGCACGTCGATGAACGGCGTCAGGCCGCCCGCGTAGCGATCCTGCGCGAGCGACACGAGCTTGCGCGCATCGTCGACGGCCGCGGACGCCTGCTGCGCGGCGTCGGCGAGCACCGACAGTCCCGTGACCGCATTCTGCACCTCCTGGAACGCGGTGAGTACGGTCTGCCGGTAGCTGGCCTGCGCGGCGACATAGCCGGCCTGCGCGAAATCGACGCCGGCTTTCAGCTTGCCGCCTTGGAACAGCGGCTGGCTGAGCGACCCGCCGACCGACCACAGCAACGCCGGCACGGTGAACAGGCCGGCGAAGCGCGTCGCGTCCCAGCCGATATCGGGCGACAGCGTGATGCGCGGGAAATATGCGGCGCGCGCGACGCCGATCTGCGCATTCGCGGCGGCCATCGCGCGCTCGGCCGACGCGACGTCAGGGCGCCGCTGCAGCACGTCGCTCGGCAGGCCGGCCGGCAGCGCCGGCGCGTTGATCGGCACGACGCGCGGCGCGATCGAGAAGGCGGGGGCCGGCGTGCCGACCAGCGTCGCGATCGCGGTTTCGACCTGCACGCGCTGCTGGAGCAGCAACTGCGCCTGCGTGCGCGTCGCGTCGAGCTGCGCGCGCTGCTGCAGCAGGTCGAGTCCTGACACCGCGCCGAGGTCGTGGCGCGCGCTCACGTAGTCGAGCGCTTTCTGCTGCAGGTCGATCGAGCGCTTGACGACATCGATCTCGGTATCGAATTCGCGCAGCGCGAAATAGCTCGACGCGAGATTGGCGGTCAGCACCAGGCGCGCGTTCGCGAAATCGTCGCCGGCCTGCTCGGTCGTCGCCTGCGCCGATTCGACGCTGCGCCGCACGCGGCCGAACAGGTCGAGCTCGTAGCTGACGGCCGCGCCGACCTGGATCTCGTTCTGCACGGTCGACATGCTTTTCGTCGCGTAGTTGGTCTGCGGCCGGTCGGCGGAGATCTTGAAGCGCTGGCCGCTCGCGTTCAGGCCGACGGCCGGATACTGCGCCGAGGCGACCGACGCGAGCGTCGCCTTCGCCTGGTCGTAGCGCGCGGCGACGGCTTTCAGGTTCTGGTTGTTGCGCAGCGCGTCGGCTTCAAGCGCATCGAGCTGCGGATCGCCGAACGCGGTCCACCATGCCGGGTCGAGCGGCGCGCGGGCCGGCGCGGCCGGATGCCAGTACGCATCCGCCGGGTCGAGGTGCCACGCGGCCGGTGTGTCGACGTCGGGCCGCTTGTAATCAGGGCCGACCGTGCAGCCGGCGAGCGCGGCGGCGAGCGCAACCGACGTGATGGAGACGGCGGCAGGCCGCCGGCGGAGTCGCATCGCGATCACGACTTCGCCTCCGCGGCGCCGGAGGCCGGCTTCGCGGCCGGTGCCGTGACGATCACCGGGTCGCCGTTCGCGAGCGCGTCGCTCGGGTTCGTGACGAGGCGGTCATTCGGCGTGAGCGGGCCGTCGACTTCGAGCGTCTGCCCGATCGTGCGCACGACCGTCACCTGCTTCAGGCGCACCTGGCCATTCGCATCGATGGTGGCGACCGTCGGGCCTTCGGCACGGAACAGCAACGTATTGGCCGGCACCTGCAGGCGGCCGACCGGCGTCATCGGCAGCGTCGCCTGCACGTACGCGCCGGGCAGCAGCCGGCCGTCCGGGTTCGGCAGCGTGATTTCGATCTGCAGCGAGCGCGTCGCGACGTCGATCGCCTCGGACGTGCGCGTGACCGTCCCGTCGAAGGTCCGGCCCGGCAGCTCGGCCTGCGCGACGCTCACGTGCTGGCCGACCTTCACCTGCTGCGCATACGCTTGCGGCACCTGCACGTAGAGGCGCAGCCGGTCGGCCTGCACGACGGTGAACAGCGAGCGGCCCGCATTGCCGGAACTGACGAGATCGCCGACGTCGACGTTGCGCTGCGTGACGATCCCGTCGATCGGCGCGACGATCCGCTGGAAGCCTTTCAGCTCGGTGAGGCGGCGCATGTTCGCATCGGCCGCGGCGAGGTTCGCGGTGCCCTGGTTGAACGCGCCTTGCCGGTCGTCGAGTTCCTGCTGCGAGACGGCATCGCGCTGGCGCAGCTGCTGCGCGCGGTCGAACGACGTCTTCGCGAGCGCGAGTGCGGCTTGCGCCTGCTGGCGCTGCGCGGTGGCCTGCGCGAGTTCCTGGTTCAGCTCGGGCGTGTCGAGTTCGGCGAGCGTCTGGCCCTGCTTCACGTGCGCGCCGATGTCGGCCTGCCAGCGCAGCACGTAGCCGCTCGCGCGGGCGTAGATCGGCGCCTCGACGAAGCCGCGCAGCGTGCCGGGCAGCGTCAGCTTGCCGCCGGTGGCCGCATCGACCGGATGCGCGATGGTCACGTACTGGCGCGTGTTCTGCTGGGCGACCGCGTCGAGCCGGTTGTGGTTCAGCACGTTGACGACGACCGTGCGCGCGGCGCCGGCGGCCAGCAGCACGCCGATCACGATCAGGACGATTTTCCCGCGTCGCGACACCGACGACCGTGTCGGCAGGTGCATGCCGTGTTCGTCCACCTGGATGCCGACGGCGCTGTGATGTTTCTCTTCCATGAATTCAACCAAATCAACCGGGTAGTGGGACGAAAGTCAGTGGCCGGCCTGGCGCGCACGCCGGCGGGCCAGCCGCGCATGCACGCCGCCGAACACGAGCGGCACGAACAGCAAGGTCGACACGGTCGCGAACAGCAGCCCGCCAATCACCGCGCGGCCGAGCGGCGCATTCTGCTCGGCGCCTTCGCCGAGACCGAGCGCCATCGGCACCATCCCGATGATCATCGCGAGCGCCGTCATCAGCACCGGCCGGATCCGTGTCGCGCCGGCTTCCAGCGCAGCCGTGAGCGGCGGCGCGCCGGCCTCGAGGCGCTGGCGCGCGAACGACACGACCAGGATGCTGTTCGCGGTCGCGACGCCCACCGTCATGATCGCGCCCGTCAGCGCGGGCACGCTCAGGTGCGTGCCGGTGATGAACAGCATCCAGACGATGCCGGCGAGCGCGGCCGGCATCGCGCTGATGATGATCAGCGGGTCGAGCCACGACTGGAAATTGACGACGATCAGCAGGTAGACCAGCACGATCGCCATCGCGACGCCCGCGCCGAGGCCGATATACGACGTGCGCATCGTCTCGATCTGGCCGCGCATCGTCAGCTCGGTGCCGCGCGGCAGCGTCGCGCGCGCATTCGACACGATGCGGTCGATCTCGCCGGCCACCGCGCCGAGGTCGCGGCCTTCGACGCTCACGTACACGTCGATCGCCGGGCGGATGTTGTAGTGCGTGATCACGGCGGGGTTCGCGGTGCTGCGCACCTGCACGAGGTTGCCGAGCAGTTGCAGCGGCATGCCCGTGCGGCCGCTCGCCGAGATCGGTGTGCCGAGCAGGTCGTCGACTGACGAGATGTTGTATTGCGGGGTCTGGATCTGCAGCGGGTACTGGACGCCGGTGCGCGGGTTGATCCAGAACGACGGCGTCGTCTGCGAGCTCCCCGACAGCGAGATCAGCATGTTCTGCGCGACGTTCTGCGCGGAGAGGTTGAGCTGCTGCATGCGCGTACGGTCCATGTCGGCCAGCAGGGTCGGTTCGTCGTTACGCTGCAGCACGTGCACGTCGACGGCGCCGGGGATTTGCCTGATCTTTTTCATCAGGCCGCTCGCAATAGTCATGTTACTCGCGAGATCGTTGCCGAGCACCTGCAGGTCGATCGCGGCCGGTTGGCCGAAGTTGAGGATCTGCGTGATGATGTCCGACGGCTGGAAGAAGAACTCGACGCCCGGGAAGCGCTCGGGCAGCACTTTGCGCAGCGTCTGCACGTAGTGCTGGGTCGCGCGGTGGCCGGGCTTCAGCGCGATCAGCAGCTCGCCGTCGAGCGTGCCGATCGTGCCCGCGTTGCTGTACGACAGGTTGATGCCGCTCACCGGCAGGCCGAGGTTGTCGACGATCGCGCCGAGTTCGTCGGGCGGCACGGTTTCGCGGATCACGCGCTCGACCTGGTCGGCGAGGCGCGCGGTTTCCTCGATCCGGTAGCCGGTCGGCGCGCGCATGTGCAGCCGGATGTTGCCGGAATCCGCATTCGGGAAGAAGTCGCGGCCGAGCACGAACACGAGGCCCGTCGACAGCACGCAGAAACCGAGGAAGCACGTCGCGTAGAAGCGGCGACGCACCAGCAGGATGCTGAGCAGCACGATGTACCACGCCCGCAGCCGCTCGAACGCAGCGTTGAACGCGTGATGGATGCGCGCGAAGCGCGACGTCGATTGGTCGGGGCCGGTGCCCGCCTGCTGCGCGCGGAACAGCAGCATCGCGAGCGTCGGCACCAGCGTGCGCGACAGCACGTACGACGCGAGCATCGCGAACACGACGGCTTCCGCGAGCGGCACGAACAGGAAGCGCGCGACGCCCGTCAGGAAGAACATCGGCACGAACACGATACAGATGCACAGCGTCGACACGAACGCGGGCACCGCGATCTCGCCCGCGCCTTCGAGGATCGCGTCGTGCAGGTTGGTGCCGAGATGCAGGTGCCGCTCGATGTTCTCGATCGTGACGGTCGCATCGTCCACCAGGATCCCGACCGCGAGCGCGAGCCCGCCGAGCGTCATGATGTTGATGGTCTCGCCGAGCGCGGACAGCGCGATCAGCGACGTGAAGATCGACAGCGGGATCGAGATCGCGATGATCAGCGTGCTGCGCCAGTTGCCGAGGAACAGCAGGATCATCATCGCGGTCAGCACGGCGGCGATCAGCGCCTCGTGGATCACGCCCTGGACGGCCGCGTTGACGAACACCGACTGGTCGAACAGCGGCGTGATCGTGAGCCCTTCGGGCAGCGTCGGGATCACCCTCGGCAGCAGCGTCTTCAGGTCCGACACGACCTTGAGCGTCGACGCATCGCCGCTTTTCAGGATCGAGATGAGCACGCCGCGCTGGCCGTTCTGACGCACGACGTTGGTCTGCGGCGCGAAGCCGTCGCGTACCGACGCCACCTCGCGCAGGTAGGTGGTCGCGCCGTTGATCGTCTGGACCGGCAGGCTGCTGATGTCGGCGACCGTATCGGCCGACGCGTTCGTGTCGATCCGGTATTCGGTCTGGCCCATCTTCGCGGTGCCGGTCGGCAGCACGAGGTTCTGCGCGTTGACCGCGTTGACGATGTCGGCGGGCGTGAGCCCCTTCGACTGCAGCGCCTGCGGATCGAGGTCGATCGCGACCACGCGCGTGCGCCCGCCGTACGGGAACGGGATCTGCACGCCCGGCACCGTGATCAGCTGCGGGCGCAGGAAGTTGAGCGCGATGTCGGCGAGCGACTGTTCGCTGAGCGTCTTGCTCGACAGCCCGAGCTGGATCACCGGGATGCTCGACGCCGAATAGGTGATCACGAGCGGCGGCGTCGCGCCCTGCGGCATCTGTCGCACGATCGCCTGCGCGGACGAGACCGTCTGCGCGATCGCCGTCTGCACGTTCGCGCCCGGCTGCAGGAACACCTTCACGACCGCGATGCCGGGCAACGACGTCGATTCGACGTGCTGGATGTTGTTGACGGTCGTCGTCAGGATCCGCTCATGCACGGACGTGATGCGGTTCGTCATCTCGGTCGCGGAGAAGCCGCTGTAATTCCAGATGACGCTGATCACGGGAATGTTGATCGCGGGCAGCACGTCGACCGGCGTGCGCATCAACGCAAGCGGGGTGGCCAGCACGATCATGATGGCCATCACGATGAACGTGTAGGGGCGCTTGAGCGCGAGATTGACGATCCACATGGAGGCAGCGGGACGGGCGGTGATCAGGCGTGGGTAAATGGAACCCGAATGATAGGCGTCGGCGTGGAACGGGTTACTGTCGCGAAACTGGCGGAATTGTCAGGTCGGGGCGGGGCGGCCGATTGCCGATTCGGCAGAGGAAACGCAGCGCGGCGCGACGGCCGGAAAACGGTCGCGATACCGGATGGGTGTGCTGCTTCGATGGCGATTCCGTTCATCGGCCCGCGCTCAGATCTGCTCCATCCCGACGCGCGCGAGCGCACCGAGATCGACGACGTCGATCTGGTTGTACGCGAGCCGCAGCGCGCCGAGCTTCTCGAGCTGCTGCAGCGCCTGGTTGATGCGCTGCCGCGATACGCCGACCAGCATTCCCAGTTCCTCCTGCGAGATCGACAGCGACGGGCCGGTGTCCGGGTACAGGTCGGGGTTGAAGAGCTGCGCGAGCGCCTGCGCGACGCGCGCATCGACGTCGAGCAGCCGGGTGTTCTGGATCGACGCGATGAACTCGCCCATCCGGTTGTTCAGTTGATGGATCACGAAGCGCGTGAACGGCAGGCTCGTGTCGAGCAGCGCGTGGAACGTGTCGACCGGCACGAACAGCACGGTCGAGCGCTGGATCGCGACGACCTCGTACTTGCGCAGCTCGCGCTTGATCACGCTGCCTTCGCCGAACCAGCCGCCCGACGGCACGCCGGAGAACGTGCAGCCGCGCCCCGACGCGTTGAAGATCGCGAGCTTCAGCAGCCCGCGGTGCACGCCGATCCAGTATTCGGATGGCGCGAGCCGATGGGCGATCACATCGCCGGCCTCGCACTGCTCGACGCGCGACTGCGCGAGCACGAGCGCCTGGTGCTCGGGCGCGAGCGTGCGGAACCAGGCGCACTGGCCGAACAGCGTGGCCAGCGCCGGCAGCGGGCCCGGTTCGGGCAGCGCGTCGGCCGGGTGGGCGGGCGCGTCGGGCGGGGCAACGAGAGGGGCGTGCATGGGTGCGGGTTTGCGAGGATAGGGATAACGCGCAACGCGTGAAAGGCACTCTGTCGTTTCGATGACAGACGGCTCACAATAGCGCCCGTTAGGCTGTCGGCAATTGAACCACATCAAAACGATCCGGGGTGGATGCGCCCCGGTCGACAGGACACGGGAGACAGGATCATGACGCAGATGTTCGAGGCCGGACTCGGCCGCCGCGACGCGAATTACGTGCCGCTCACCCCGATCGACTTCCTGGTCAGGACGGCCGAAGTCTACGGCGAGCGCCTCGCGATCGTGCACGGCGACGTGCGGCGCACCTGGGGCGAGACCTACACGCGCGCGAAGCAACTGGCGAGCGCGCTCGCGCGGCTCGGCGTCGAACGTGGCGACACGGTCGCGGCGATGCTGCCGAACATTCCGGCGATGGTCGAGGCGCACTTCGGCGTGCCGATGGCCGGCGCGGTGCTGAACACGATCAACACGCGGCTCGACGTGTCGTCGGTGCTGTTCATGCTGCGTCATGGCGAGGCGAAGGTGCTGATCGTCGACACCGAATACGCGGAGTTCGCGCATCGCGCCGCGCTCGAGGTGCCGGGCCTGAAGATCGTCAGCGTGGCCGACGCGATGCCGGCCGACCCCGCGCGTTTCGCGGGCGCGACCGACTACGAGGCGCTCGTCGCGAGCGGCGACGCCGACTACGCATGGACGCCGCCGGCCGACGAATGGGATGCGATCGCGCTGAACTACACGTCCGGCACGACCGGCGACCCGAAGGGCGTCGTCTACCACCATCGCGGCGCGTATCTCGCGGCCGTCAGCAACCTCCTCGAATGGGACATGCCGAAGCACGCCGTCTACCTGTGGACGCTGCCGATGTTCCACTGCAACGGCTGGTGCTTCCCGTGGGCCGTCGCGGCGCGCGCGGGCGTGAACGTCTGCCTGCGCAAGTTCGACGCGAAGACGGTGTTCGACCTGATCCGCCGCGAACGCATCACGCACTATTGCGGCGCGCCGATCGTGCAGAGCGCGATCGCGAACGCACCGGCCGAATTCCGTGAAGGCATCGATCACACGGTGCACGCGATGGTCGCGGGCGCGGCGCCCGCGCCGGCCGTGATCGCGAAGATGAAGGAGATCGGCTTCGACCTGCTGCACGTATACGGACTGACCGAGGTCTATGGCCCGGCGACCGTCTGCGCGAAGCAGTCGCACTGGGAGAAACTGAGCGACGAGGAGCGTGCGCGGCTCAATGCGCGCCAGGGCGTGCGCTATCACCTGGAGGCGGGCGCGACGGTGCTCGATCCCGACACGATGGCGCCGGTGCCGGCCGACGGCGAGACGCTCGGCGAGATCATGTTCCGCGGCAACATCTGCATGAAGGGCTACCTGAAGAACCCGAAGGCGACCGACGAGGCGTTCCACGGCGGCTGGTTCCATACCGGCGATCTCGCGGTGCTGATGCCGGACGGCTATATCCGGATCAAGGATCGCAAGAAGGACATCATCATCTCGGGCGGCGAGAACATCTCGAGCATCGAGGTCGAGGATGCGCTGTACCGGCACCCTGCGGTGGCGGTGGCGGCCGTCGTCGCGATGCCCGACCCGAAGTGGGGCGAGGTGCCGTGCGCGTTCGTCGAGCTGCGCGAAGGCGCGAGCGCGACCGAGGAGGAAATCGTCGCGCATTGCAAGGCGCTGCTCGCGGGCTTCAAGGTGCCGAAGGCCGTGCGGTTCGGCGAACTGCCGAAAACATCGACCGGCAAGATCCAGAAGTTCCAGCTGCGCAATGCGGTGGGATCGGACAAGGCGATCGATCTGGCAGGCGACGACAAGAACAAGAAGTAGGCGATGGGCCGGCCGTCGCCGGCCAGCCGTTCTCCGTCACGCGTTCCGTTCGAGCCGGAACACGCTGACCGCGTCCGACAGGTGCGCGGCCTGGTCGCGCAGCGCGATGGCCGCGCGTTCGGCATCCGAGATCAGCAACGCGTTCTGGTGCGTCGCGTCGCCGATCTGCGTGACGGCCAGGTTCACCTGCTCGATACCGGTCGACTGTTCGCGCGACGCGGCGCTGATCTCGCCGATCAGCGTGCTGACCTGGTCGACGCGCGCGACGATGTCGCGCATCGTGCCGCGTGCGGCCTCCGCGATCCGGTAACCCTGTTCGACGGTCGTCGACGATTCGGCGCTCAGCGCGTCGATCTCCTTGACCGCGGCCGCGCTGCGCTGCGCGAGCGCGCGCACTTCGGCCGCGACCACCGCGAAACCCTTGCCGTGTTCGCCCGCGCGCGCGGCCTCGACGGCCGCGTTCAGCGCCAGGATGTTGGTCTGGAACGCGATGCCTTCGATCGTGCCCGTGATTTCGGCGATCCGGCGCGTCGCGCGGCCGATGTCATCCATCGTCGCGACCACGCGCTGCACCGCGGCGTCGCCGTTCGTCGCGGCGGCCGACGCGTCCGCGACCAGTGCATTGGCTTGCGCCGCGTGCTCGGCGCTCTGCTGCACGGCGGCGGTGATCTGTTCCATGCTGGCGGCCGTCTGTTCGACGCTGCTCGCCTGCGTCGCGATCCGCGCGGCGATGTCGCTGCTGCCGGCTGCAATGTCGACCGTGCCGCGCGCGATGTCGGCGGAGCTGTTGCGCACCTGCGCGACGATCCGCGCGAGGCCGTCGCCGATCCCGTCGACCGCCTGCACGAGCCGGCCGATCTCGTCGTCGCCCGCATGGCCGCGCGTGGCCGCGCCATCACGGATGCGCACGCTGAGATCGCCCGCCGCATAGCGTTCGGAGGCCCGTGCCGCCGCATCGAGGGGCCGGCTCACGACGCGGCGCACCACGATGACGAACAGCGTCGCGAACGCCGCGACGAGCACGGCGCCGATCATCAGGAAGCGGTTGCGGGTGGCGCGCATGGTGGCGAGCAGTTCGTCGTCGAGCGCGATGCCGCCGACGAGCCATTGCCACTGCGGAATCGTCGTGAACGACACGAATTTCGCGGTCGGCCCGCCATCGTGCGCGGCCGGGTCGGTCGACGTATACGCGAGCCGCCCCTCGCCGGCCGCGAGCATCTGTGCATACGGCGCACGCGTGCCGTCGGCAGGCCGGCCGTCGGCATCCGGATGCACGACGAAGGTGCCGCGCGACGGGCCCTGCGACGCATCGAGCACGAAGTAGTAGCCGTTGTCGCCGATCTTCAGCGAGCGGATGCCGTCCTCGACGAGCTTGAGTTCGTTGCCGATGTCGAGGCCGACGAACAGCGCGCCGATCACGCGGCCGGTCGCATCGGTCACGGGCTTGTATTGCGTGATGTACGACCGGCCGAACAGCTTCGCGAGGCCCGTGTAGCTGCGCCCGGCGACGAGCGGCGCGTAGGCGGGGCCGGCACGGTCGAGTTTCGTCCCGACGGCCCGCGCGCCGTCCTGCTTCTTCAGCGACGTCGTGATGCGCACGAAATCGTCGCCGTCGCGCGCGAAGATCGTCGCGATCGCGCCGCTTTTCTTCAGGAACTGGTCGGGAATCGAATAGTCGAGGTCGAGCGGCTGGCCGCCCGCGAGCAGGGTCGGCGCGGCGACGCCGCCGATGTCGACGGTGCGCGCCGGGTCGAGCGAGAAATCAGGCGGCAGGAAGCTCGCGAACAGCGACATCGAGCGGTTGGCTTCGGCGGTCAGCGCCTTGTCGAACAGGTCGACCATCGCGCGGATCGACTGTTCCTTGTCGACGATCCGCATGTGGGCTTCTTCAGCCAGCTGCTGGCCGGCGAAATGCGCGAGCGTCCACGCGAAAACGGTAAACAGCAGGGCGACGAGCGCGCACGCCAGCGCCGCAAGACGCGCGCCGACGCTCACCCGGCCCAAGTGGGTCAATCTCATGAAACATCCTGAGTGGGGAGGGAGAGGAGGCGGAACGCACGCGTCACCGCTCGTTGACCGGTTAATACGGCAACTTCGGCGAAATCTTTAGCGGTGTGTCGTCGAAGGCGGCGCCAGCCGGTGCGGCCGTCAGGCGGGTGTGCGACGAGAAGCGGGTGTCAGTGCGTCACGAGCCACGCGATCACGAGATATCGCGCGACCTTCGCAACGGTGACGATCGCGAGGAACGACGGCAGCGGCTCGCGCAGCACGCCGGCGATCATCGTCAGCGGATCGCCGATCACGGGCGCCCAGCTCAGCAGCAGCGACCAGCGGCCGTAGCGCGCATACCAGCGCTCGGCGCGCGCGAGTGCGGCGGGCTTGACGGGAAACCAGCGGCGTTCGCGGAAGTGCTCGATGCCGCGCCCGAGCGCCCAGTTGATCACCGAGCCGGCCACGTTGCCGATGCTCGCGACGAGCACCAGTGCCCACACGGGTTCGCGCCCGGCGATCAGCAGGCCGGCGAGCACGGCTTCGGACTGGAGCGGGAACAGGGTCGCGGCGACCATCGACACGGCGAACAGGCCGCCGTAAGTGAGCAATTCGGACATCGCGCGATTGTACCGGTCACGCGCCGGCCGCCCGGTCGCTGTCAGTTCCAGCCGACCATGATCGCGCCCATCCCGACGAGCAGGCCGCCCGTGACGCGGTTCATCGCGCGCATCCGCGCGGGCCGCTGCAGCGCGCGGCTCAGCCGGTGCGAGAACAGCGCCATCGACGCGACGCCGCCCGCGAACAGCACCGCGAACGTCGCCGCGAGCAGCAGGTACTGCTGGTTCAGGCTCCAGTCGGCGCTGGGGTTGATGAACTGCGGAAAGAACGACGGGAAGAACAGCAGCGTCTTTGGATTGATGCCCGAGGTCGCCAGGCCGCGCCAGAACAGCGCGCGGTGCGAGTCGGTGTCCGGCATGGCCGTTCCGGCGGAACCGGCCGAGGCGGTGGGTGCGCCGGCCGGCGTACGGCTGAGCCATTGCTTGCAGCCGAGCCAGACGAGGTAGGCCGCGCCGGCCCAGCGCAGCACGGTCAGCGCGCGCTCGTCGAGATGCACGAGCGAATTCAGGCACAGCGCGGTCAGTGCGAGTTGCAGCAGCACGGCGAGCGTGCCGCCCCAGACGCACGGCAGCGCGCGGCGCCAGCCGGCGCGGAGCGCCTGGTTCATGGTGAGGAGGTTGACGGGGCCGGGGGCGTAGACGAGAACGGCGGAAGCCGCGAGAAACGAGAGGTAAAGCCTGAACGACATGACGGGTAGGGCAGGAACAGGAACATGGGCGCCGAAGCCGCGCGGCCGGATAGGCGCGCGGGCGGCGGGGAATCGCATGCCTGCGGCCGGCACCGCAACTCGTGATTGCGGCTGTGCGTCCCGGTGCGAAGGGGTTGTCGCGGGGAACGTGCCGGGCAGCAGGCATGGGTAAAAATATATCAAGGGGCCGGATTAAAAGGCTTCCGCTTTTCCACACAAACCGACACAAATCCGGAATGGCGTTCAGATAGAATCCCAGTTTTTAGTAGAAGATTCTTTTCGCCATGGCCACCCGTGAACGCTCGCCGAAAACGCTCGACAGCCAGGACCGCAAGATCCTCGGTGCACTGCAGAAAAATGCGCGTCTGTCGAACGCCGAACTGGCCGAACAGATCGGCATGTCGACCACCGCGTGCTGGAACCGCACGCGGCAGCTGGAGGTGGACGGCTACATCGACGGTTACGTCGCGCTCGTCAATCAGCGGAAGCTGGGCTATGCGGACATCGTGATCCTCGAAGTCACGCTCGATCGCCACGAGGACGACGCGCTCGCGCGCTTCGGCGAGGAACTCGCCGCGCTGCCCGAGGTGCTCGAGGCCTATCTCGTGTCGGGCGAGTACGACTACTGGATCAAGGTCGCGGTGGATGGCACGGCAGGCTACGAGCGTTTCCTGCGCGAAAAGCTGTACAAGATTTCGAGCATCCGCCACAGCCGCTCGATGTTCGCGCTGCGCTGCATGAAGGACGTGCCGTCGATTCAGGTGTGAGCGTTCCGGGCGCCGTGCAGGCTGCACGGTGCGCGTGTTGTCCGCTGGCCGCGACCGGCGTCCTTGGCCGTCGTCGACGCGCAATGCTCACTGGCCGGCCTTCGCACCGAATTGCGATTGAAGGCAAAACGAAAGCACATGCACGCCTTTGGCAAGGCTGCCGTCACCGGTGGTTCATTCACGGTCACTATCCTGCTGCTCGATACGAACTATTACTCCCCGTTACGACGGGGCGGTGAAAACGTTTTCGTTCGAAACAGGAGCATCCGTGTACAAGACTTTCGTTCTGGCCGGAGTGGTTGCCGCGACATTGACCGCCTGCAACAGCGATTCCGTGAACACGACCGCGACGTTGGGAGACACGACGTCGACGCTGCTGTCGACCGGACAGCGCATCACGCCGTCGGCTGCGCCTGGCACGACGCTCGTCGCGCTGAATCCGGGGCTGCAGGACGTGCCGGACCTGATCGCCGGCCAGCCGGTGTCGGAGGCGCTCAGTCCCGACCGCAAGACGCTGCTCGTGCTGACGAGCGGCTACAACAACCGGCTGGATGCGGGCGGCAAGCTGATCAATGCCGACTCGAACGAGTATGTGTTCGTGTTCGACGTGTCGGGCGGCACGCCGGTAAAGAAGCAGGCGCTGCCGGTGCCCGATACCTATGTCGGCATCGCATTCGCGCCGGACGGCCAGCATTTCTACGTGACCGGCGGCGGCGACGACAACCTGCACGTGTTCGCGCTGTCGCAAGGCGTATGGGGCGAAGCCGGCGCACCGATCGCGCTGAGTCACAAGGGCGGCAACGGTCTCGGCAGCTCGCCGCTTGCGACCGGTGTCGACGTGACGGCGGACGGCAAGCGCGCGGTCGTCGCGAACCGCTATCACGACAGCGTCACGCTGGTCGATCTCGCCGCGGGCGCCGTGCTCGCCGAACGCGATCTCCGTCCGGGCAAGAGCGGCGGTGCGTCGGGCACGCCGGGCGGCGAATATCCGAACGCGGTTCGCATCGTCGGCAACAAGACGGCCTACGTGTCGAGCGAACGCGATCGGGAGATCGTCGTCGTCGATATCTCGACCAATGCGCCGCAGATCGTCACGCGTATCCCGGTCAAGGGCAACCCGAACAAGATGGTGCTGAACCGGGCGCAGAGTCGCCTCTACGTCGCGTCGGACAACGCCGACATCGTGTCGGTGATCGATACGACATCGAACAAGGTCGTGTCGAGCGTGTCGACGGTTGCGCCCGCGGGGCTCGTCACCGAAATGCAGTATCGCGGCGCGTCGCCGAACGGGCTCGCGCTGTCGCCCGACGAAACCACGCTGTACGTGACCAATCGCGGCACCAACGACGTCGCGGTCGTATCGCTGTCCGGCGATACCGCGAAAGTGACCGGACTGATTCCGACCGGATGGTATCCGTCCGATGTCGCAGTGGGCGCGAACAATGCGCTCTACATGGTCTACACGAAGAACATGCCGGGGCCGAATCCGGGCAACTGCAAGGACAGCGGCCGGACCGTGCCGTGCCCGGTCAAGAACTCGCCCGTGCATCTGGTGGAGAACCAGTACATCGAGCAGTTGAGCAAGGGCGGTTTCATGTGGATGCCCGCGCCGGACAGCGCGACGCTCGATCTACTGACGAAGCAGGTCGCCGACAACAACAGCTTCAATGCCGCGCTCTCCAGCGCCGACGTCGCGACGATGAACGCGCTGCGGCAGAAGATCAAGCACGTGATCTATATCGTCAAGGAGAACCGCACGTATGACCAGATCCTCGGCGATCTGGGCCGCGGGAACGGCGATCCGTCGCTGGCCGAGTTCCCGGACGCGACGACGCCGAGCATGCATGCGCTCGCGAAGACGTTCGTCACGCTCGACAACTTTCACGATTCCGGCGACGTGAGCGGCAACGGCTGGCCGTGGTCGACCGGCGCACGCGAATCCGACGCCGGCGCGAAGATGTTGCCCGTCAACTACGCCAGCAGCCCGGCACGCAGCGGCTCGCGCGGCGGCTCTTACGACTGGGAAGGCCAGAATCGAAACGTCGACGTGGGCCTGACCGGCGCGCAACGCACGACGGCGAACCCGCTCACGCCGGCCGATCCTGACCTGCTGCCCGGCACGGCAGACGTGTCGGCGCCGGACGGCCCGTCCGACGCCGTACAGCAGGGCTACATCTGGAACGCCGCGTTGCGCGCGGGCCTGACGGTGCGCAACTACGGCTTCTTCATGGATATCTCGCGCAACGGCGGCCCGAACGCGATTCCGATGGATCGCGCGCCGTTCGCCGACAACAAGGTGCAGGGGTACAGCGTGACGCCCGCGCTCGTCGATCGCACGGATCCGTATTTCCGCGGTTATGACAACGCGTATCCGGACCTGTATCGCGAGCTGGAGTGGGAGCGCGAATTCAACCAGTTCGTCGGCAACGGCCAGCTGCCCGCGCTGACGCTGTTGCGCCTGCCGCATGACCATACCGGCAGCTTCGGGTCGTCGCTGGACGGCGTCAACACGCCGGAGCTCGACATGGCCGACAACGACTATGCGGTCGGCCGCGTCGCGCAGGCGCTGGCGAACAGCCCGTATGCGGCGGATACGCTGATCTTCATCGTCGAGGACGATGCGCAGGACGGACCGGACCACGTCGACGCACATCGCAGCACGGCGTTCGTGATCGGGCCGTACGTGAAGCAGAACGCGGTCGTCAGCACGCATTACACGACGGTCAACATGATCCGCACGATCACGGAGGTGCTGAACCTGGATCACCTCGGGCTGTTCGATGCGACGCAAGGGCCGATGACCGACGTGTTCGACATGAGTCAGTCGAAGTGGACGTACAAGGCGGTCGCGTCGGGCCTGCTCGCGAACACGCAGCTGCCGATCCCGGCCGGCGACATCAAGACGGCGGCGCTGAAGCCGACGCACGGGATGCGCTACTGGGCGGCGGTCACGCGCGGGATGGACTTCTCGGTCGAGGACCGGCTGGATGCGGTCGCATACAACAAGGTGCTGTGGAAGGGGCTGATGGGTGCGAAGCCGTACCCGATGCGGCCGGGCGACACGCAGCAGGCGACGCGGCGGCACGACGACGATGACGACGCGCGGCCGGCGACCTCGAGGCATGCGGTGAAGGGTTGACGGCCACCCGTCGCAGGAACCTGGCCGGGAGACCGGCGCAGGCCGCGGCGGGCAGCATGTCCGCTCACGAAAGTCGGCCCGCTTGACGGGCCGTCTTTCGTTTCAAACCTGTCCTGCTGGGGTCGCGCCGCTTAGTGCGGCAGGCGTGCGTGTGCTTCGGCGATGATTTCGCAGTTCTCGAGGTGGAGTGCCCAGGCTTCTGCAATCAGCTCGCCCATACGTGCGAGCCAGCCAGCGGATTCGGTGGAACGGTCGGAGATGTTAGACGTTTGCATGACGAAGCCCCGTATAGGTGGCGAGTTAGGGATAACCCTAATCATAGCGAAGCAGCTCCGCTTTGTGAAATGCGATTTCGTTATATGAGAATTACTGACAATTTGTGTTGCTGCTTCGCAACATGAATATCGGATGCTGCGCGCGGCCCACAGGCGTGACGAGGCCGCGCCTGCACGGCCTCGCATAAGAACAAGAGAGGGGGATTCGAGCGGTGAGGTGGACGAGGGGCGTGGCGGGCGGCGGCTTACCCGCCGATCCACCCGAACCGCCACGACAGCCGGCGCGTCGCGGCGAGCAATGCCTGCGCGAGGTCGCTGTCCGGCCCGCGCGGGAAGCCGCGCGACGAGCCGATGATCGCGATCACGAGCCGGATGCTGCCGGTGTGATCGAACACGGGCGCGGCGACCGTTCCGATGCCCGGCACCGGCGCGTCGAACGCGAAATCGAATTCATCCGCGCGGATCGTCGCGAGCCGCGCGCGGAAGGCGTCGTCGGCCGGCGCGGCGGCGCGGCCCGCGAGGCGCACGGGCTCGTTGGCGAGCAGGTCGGCCAACACGTCGTCGGACATGCCGGCCGCGAAGATCCGGCCGATCGCCGTATTGACGAGCGACATCACCGTGCCGACCTGCAGGCTCACGTGCTGCGGTCGCGCTGACTCTTCGAGGCGGATCACGGTCGGGCCGAGCGGCCCCAGCGTCGCGGCTGCCACGCTCATGTCGGTCGCGCCGGCCAGCGCGACGATCTCCGCTTCCGCGTCGCGCGTCGGCGACACGCGCTGCATCGCGATCAGGCCGAGCGCCTGCCCGAGCGGGCCGCCGCCGAAGCAGCCGGCGTCGTCGCGGCTCAGCAGGCCGATCTTCTGCAGGCTGACGAGATGCGGAAAGGCCTTCGCGGCCGGCATGCCGGCGGCCGCCGCGAGATCGCGCAGTGGCAGTGCGCGGCCCGCCGATACCAGCGCGAGCAGCAGTTCGCCGGTGCTGTCGAGCGCGTTGATCCCGCGCTGCGCCTTCATATCGTCGGCCAGCGCGGGCGGCACGCGCGGGGTGGCAGGCGCCAGGCTGGCGGTGGGCGGAGGCGCATCGTGCGCCGCGCCGAGCGACGCGGTGGCCAGCCGTGCCGCGTCGCGCAATGCCGCCGCGATCGGGCCGTCCCAGTCGACATCGATCGATCCCGTCGAACCGATCACCGTCAACGCGAGCTGCAGCTTGCCCTCCGCGTCGAATACCGGCACGCACATCGCGCTGACGCCGGGGCTCGGCAGGTCGACGCCGCGCTCGATACCGCGTGCGCGGATCGCTTCGAGTTCCGCCTGCGGCACGCCGGCGTCCGGCACGGGTTGTTCGGCGCCCGCGAGCGTGGCGCCCGCGCCGGCCTGGCTGGCCGCCATCGCGTCGAGTTGGGCGGGATCGCCGAACGCGCGGAACACGCGGCCGGTGGCGGTCGTGTCGAGCGACATCACCGAGCCCACGTGCAGGTTCACGTGCAGCGGATAGCCGCCGTGCTCGATGCGCACGATCGTCGGCCCGAGCACACCCGGCACCGACAGCGCGACGCTCAGGCCGACCGCTTCCGCGAGCCGCGCCGCGTGCGGCAGCGCCGCGCGATAGGCCGGCTGGCGCTCGATCGACATCAGCCCGAGCCGCAGCGACAACGGGCCCGGCTCGTAGTTACCGGTGAGCGCGTCGCGCTTCACGAGCGCGAGCCGCGTCAGGCTGACGAGATAGGTGTGCGCCTGCGCGGTCGACAGCTCGGCCGCCGCGGCCAGCTCGGACAGGCCGAGCGGCTTGCGCCGGCGCGCGAGCGCGTCGAGCAGCCGGCCGCCGACCTCGACACTTTGGATCCCGCGCTGCGCCTTGGGCGGCGCGTCGTCTGCGCTGACTTCGTGGTTCTGCACGCGATGATTCTTCCGTTGACGAAACCCCGCATGGTATCCGACGCCATTTATCGCGCCAGCCCGCAGGTTTACCCGTATTAGACAATAGCAAGCGACTTTGTCATTGACAAATATTCAGCGCGGGAAGATGATCCGCTCACACCCCCTCAACACATGGCTCGCAGCCACGGAACGCAACATGGCCAAAGCATTCGCCTCCCAAGCCGATCTGGAAGAGAAGAAAGTCACCTGGACGAAGCTGTCCGAGAACGCATACGCGTACACCGCCGAAGGCGACCCGAACTCGGGCGTGATCATCGGTGACGACAGCGTGCTGATCGTCGACACGACCGCGACGCCGGCAATGGCGCAGGACCTGATCGCGAAGATCCGCAGCGTGACCGACAAGCCGATCAAGCACGTGGTGCTGTCGCATTACCACGCGGTGCGCGTGCTCGGCGCATCCGCGTATTTCGACGAAGGCGCGCAGCACGTGATCGCGAGCCGCGGCACGTACGAGATGATCGTCGAGCGCGGCGAGGCCGACATGAAGTCGGAGATCGAACGCTTCCCGCGCCTGTTCGCCGGGGTCGAGACGGTGCCTGGCCTGACCTGGCCGACGCTCGTGTTCGAGCGCGAGATCACGCTGTTCCTCGGCAAGCTCGAAGTGAAGATCATGCACGTCGGTTCGGGCCACACGAAGGGCGACACGATCGTCTGGATTCCGTCGCAGAAGGTGCTGTTCTCGGGCGACCTCGTCGAATACGACGCCGCGTGCTACTGCGGCGATGCACAGCTCGAACAATGGCCGGCCACGCTCGAGGCGCTGCGCGCGCTCGGCGCCGAGAAGCTCGTGCCGGGCCGCGGCCCCGCGCTGCTGAACCCGGCCGACGTGAACAAGGGCCTCGACTACACGAAGGATTTCGTCACGACGCTGCTCGCCCAGGGCCGCAAGGCCGTCGAGCAGAAGCTCGACCTGAAGGCGTCGATGGCGCTCACGCGTGAGGCAATGGATCCGAAGTTCGGCCACGTGTTTATCTACGAGCACTGCTTGCCGTTCGACGTGTCGCGTGCGTTCGACGAAGCGAGCGGCATCACGCATCCGCGCATCTGGACCGCGCAGCGCGACAAGGAAATGTGGGCCGCGCTGCAGGACTGAGCGGCTTGCACAGGCGGGGTGTCCGACAGGGCGCTCCGCCTTTTTTCTGAAGCGGCGACTGACCACGGCTTCCTGCCGGCTTTCCGTCCGCCGTATCCGATCTCACAAGAAAGCAGGGCGCACGTACGCCCTGGGAGACGGCTGCGCGCTCGAATCGCGCAGCCTGTTTGGAGAGAGACATGCCTCGATCGTTTCCCGCCGAAGCGACGCTCGCGCACGCGAGCGCTTCGGCTTCCGCCGCCACGGACGATGCGCTGCTGTTCCGCAAGATCGCCTGGCGAATCGTGCCGTTCCTGTTCCTCTGCTACGTCATCTCGTTTCTCGACCGGATCAACATCGGCTTCGCGCAGTTGCAGATGAAGCACGATCTCGGCTTCAGCGACGCGATGTACGGCCTCGGCGCCGCGGTGTTCTACGTCGGCTACGTGTTCTGCGAAGTGCCGAGCAACCTGCTGCTCGCGCGTTTCGGCGCGCGCCGCACCTTCACGCGGATCATGCTGCTGTGGGGCATCGCGTCGACCGGGATGATGTTCGTGTCGCAGCCGTCGCATTTCTACGTGCTGCGCTTCCTGCTCGGCGTGTTCGAAGCGGGCTTCTTTCCCGGCATCGTGCTGTACCTGACCTACTGGTTCCCCGCGAACCGGCGCGCGGCCGCGATCTCGGTGTTCTTCGCGGGCGTCGCGGTGGCCGGCGTGCTCGGCGGCCTGATGTCGGGCTGGATCATGCGCGACATGAGCGGCGTGCTCGGGCTGCACGGCTGGCAGTGGATGTTCGCGATCGAAGGCGCGCCGGCGATCCTGCTCGCGTTCGCCGCGTTCACGTTGCTGGTCGACCGGCCGCAGGACGCCACCTGGCTCACGCCGGATGAAAAGGCGCGGGTCGCTGCGCTGTGCGCCGACGGCCGCGGGCACGGCCACGCGCACGACGGGCGCAGCCTCGTGGCCGCGCTTGCGAACCCGCGCGTGTACCTGTTCGCGTTCATCTATTTCTCGCTGACCTGCGCGTCGCTGACGCTCAACTTCTGGATGCCGCTGATGATCCGCGACTTCGGCGTGACCGACGTCGTGGCCGTGAGCCTGTACACGGTCGTGCCGAACGCGGTCGGCGCGGTGGGGCTGATCCTGATCGCGCGCCGGTCGGACCGCACCGGCGAGCGCCGCAAGCACTTCGCGTGCTGCACGATCGGCGGCGGGCTCGCGCTCGCGGCGCTGACGCTGCATCTGCACAGCTTCGCGGCGATGCTCGCGTGCCTGTCGGTCGCGGCGACGCTGATCTTCGCCGCGCTGCCGATCTTCTGGGCCGTGCCGACCCGCTACCTGTCGGGCAACGCCGCCGCGGCCGGGATCGCGCTGATCAGCAGCATCGGGATCACGAGCGGGATCGTCAGCCCGTGGGTGATCGGGACGATCCGCACGCGCACCGGCAGCATGGATCTCGCCGTGTATCTGCTGGCCGCGCTGCTGGTGGCGAGCGGCGTCGCGCTGATGCTCGGCGTGAAAGGCGAAGCCGCGCCGCGCGACTGAACGTCGACTTCGGCCGGTCGCCGTCGGCGGGCGGCGGCGACCGGTGGTGCGTTTCGTGTTCGTCCCGTATTCGCATCCATCGAGGAGACGATCGATGTCAATCCCCCTGCAAGCGGACGCCGCGCACACGGCTGCGTCCGGTTCCCCAGCCTCCGGCAACGACGCGCTGTACCGCCGCATCGGCATGCGGATCGTGCCGTTCCTGTTCATCAGTCGCTCCATGAAACCCCGCCATTTCCCCCAAGGGGACTTCCTTCGGGGCGGATGGCGGGAAGGAAAGGTGTGCTGTTGACAGGCAGCTTCTTCCACGGGTTAGTCTCACCGGTATGATTCTTGTCTACCGCTACCGGGTGAAGTCGCTCAACGGACTGCTCAACAAGCAGAGCCGTGCGGTGAACTACGTCTGGAACTTCTGCAACGACACGCAGAAGCACGCGCTCAAGTGGAGCAAGAAGTGGCCGACAGGATTCGACCTGAACGTGCTGACGACCGGCAGCAGCAAGGAACTCGGTATTCACTCCGGCACGGTCAACGCGACGTGCGAGCAATACGCGAAGTCGCGCAGTCAGCACCGTCGGCCCTACCTGCGCTATCGCGGCAGGAAATCGCTGGGCTGGGTGCCGCTGAAGGGGCGTGACCTGAAGCGCGAGGGCGACGCGTTTCGTTTCGCCGGCAACACCTTCCGCGTGTTTAACAGCCGGCTTCTTCCCGAAGGCAAGATCAAGGACGGAACCAACTTTGCGCAGGATGCACGCGGCAACTGGTTTCTCAACATCGTGATCGAGATGCCGGATGTGCAGGCCCGCCCGGTCCGTTCCGGTGTTGGCATTGATCTCGGCCTGAAAGACTTCGCCACACTTTCGACGGGCGAGAAATTGCCCAATGACCGGTTCGGCCGGCAAGCGGCAGAAAAGCTGGCAAAAGCGCAGCGAGCACGCAAGCACAAGCGGCATATCGCGAAGCTGCACGCCAAGGTCGCGAATGCCCGCGCCGACTTCCAGCACAAGCTCGCGCTCGATCTGGTGCGGCGATTCGATTACATCGCGGTCGGCAACGTGTCGCCCGCGAAACTCTCCAGAACCAGGATGGCGAAGAGCGTCTACGACGCGTCCTGGTCGTCCTTCCGAAACAAGCTCCGCTACAAAGCGATCGCGCACGGGGCCACGTTCGAGGAAGTCGACGAAAGCGGTTCGACCCAGTC